>NZ_JAFCTU010000003.1:0-269632 GCF_049896185.1 Massilia sp. TSP1-1-2 | reverse complement strand
CGAAACCGTATATATGGACCGCGAAAGCGACCGACATTCTTGCCAAAGTCACGCGCGCTCGTGCCAAACTTAATAAGATTCAATCTGTTTGACGCACTACACTAGTTACCGCGAGCTCAAGCAAACGATGATGGGTGTGGCGTTAACCCTGCGCAGCCAAACTGTCGCTGGCGTGCAGCAGGAAATCTGGGGCGCCATGATTGCTTATAACTTGGTTCGGCTTGAAATTGCCAAGGCAGCGCTCGAGGCCGAGTGTGCTCCGACCGACATTAGCTTTGTGCTGGCCTTGCACACGATCCAGTATGAGTTGATGTGGGCCGCGGCAACGCGGGCACAGGGAAAATTCCCGAAGCTACTTCAGAACATGCGGCAGAGGCTCGTTACCGAGCTCACTGTGAATCGACCCGGCAGGAGGTTCGACCGGGTCGTTAAAACCAAGCCACAACGCTACCCGTACCGCATTACGAAAGAAATAGCTTAAGTCAACGCCATTAGGGACGGTGCCGGAATTGCCGGAACTGTCGGAATTGCCGGAAATGTCGTTCTGTCAGCCGCCCTGGCCCCCGCTCGGCTTCCATAAGTGCAGCGTCACCGTCTTGACGTTGCGCCCGTCGCGCGCGGCGGGATTGGCCAGCGTGACCGAGCCGGCCGGCACATGCGAAGCGGGGCCCAGGCGGCGCGCCAGCAGCGCTTGCCAGCCGTCGATGCCGCGCGCCTTGTAGTCGGTGCTCAAGAGCCAGGCGCTGCGCAAGTGGGCGGCATCGATTTTCTCGATCACCCGGGCCGAACCGGCCGTGCTGCCTTCATAGCCCGCAATCAGCCATGGCGTGCCCAGCGGAACGGCGCCAAGCGCGTACACCACGCCGGGGCTGTCGGCAAAATCGAGCATGTCCTCGCCCGCTCGCAAACCTGCGGCCTGCGCCATGGCGCCGATCTGGCGCACGCCGTCGGCGCTGCGCGCGTCAAGCAGCAGCGTGCCGGTTGCCACCGCGGCGGGACTGTTTTGCGCGCCCAGCGCGCTGTACTGGCGGTAGGTGTAGGCCGCATCGGTGAGCGCGAGCACTTGCGTGGTCAGCGCCGGTGCGCACAGCAGGCAGGCACTGGCCGCCAGCGCGCCAGCGTTGAGCAGGCCCTGGTGGTGCAGGCGGTACAGCAGTAGGAACACCGCGCACAGGGCGAACATCGAGGCAATCGCGCTGTGGCGCAGGATGGGCATGTTGGTGCCGAAGGAAAACGCCAGCGGCAAGGTGAACAGCAACAGCAGCAGCGCGGGACGCGCGCGCTCGGCGCGCTGTTCCAGGCTCCACAGGCCCAGCGCCGCCAAGGCCAGCACCTGCAGCCAGATGGAACCGCGATGGTCGAGCGTGATCGCCAGCGCGGCCGCGCCCACCAGCAGCAGCGTCAATGCCGAGACGGCGCCCGCCGTGGCGGTGCCGAGCCGGCGCCGGATCAGGAAAAACAGCAGGCCCGCCGCCAGCAGCACAGGTCCGCTGCGCATGAATTCGCGCTGCACGTCCCAGCTGACCGACTTGGCCAGCCACACGAGGCCGTAGCCGCCGCGCATGCGGGTAATCTCGATGCCTTCGCGCAGCGAGGCCAGCCAGCCGGGGAACTGGGCGGCGAGCAGGATAAAATTAATCGCAAAGCCGGCCGTGATCAATCCCGCCATCGCCAGCAGGCTGTTCCACTTCCAGGCGCGATTGACGGCGCCGTAGAACAGCAGATGCACCAGCAGCACCAGCAGCGCGCTCGTCGCTTTCGACAGAAAGCAGGCGCCCAGCGCCAGCCCATACAGCAGCGGCGCCAGACGCGGCGCCTTGCCTGCTGCCTGCTGCGCGATCGTGCGCAGCAGGCAGGCCGTCATGACGGCCATGGTGGCAAGCGAGAGCAGGTTGTAGGAGGGCGCGCGCAGCGTGGTCAGGAACCCGAAGTACAGCATCGAGGCCGCCATCGGCCCTGCCAGCCAGGCGCAGCGCTGCCAGCGCGTGGCGTCCTGCCGGGGCAGCGAAAAGCGCAGCACGGCATGCATCAGCAAGGCGCTGCTGGCCAGCACCAGCGCCAGCGACAGGATGCGGATGCCGGCAATGCTGTGGCCCATGGCGCGAAACGGCCACTCGAAATAGGCGCCAAAAAACGTGACGGTGCCGGTGAACTGGCGCCAATACAGAAAGTTGTGGAAGTAATAGGATTCGTCGGTGAAATCGAAGCCGCGCGGCGCCATCCAAACGTACAACGCCACTTGCACCAGCAGGATCAGCAGTGCGGGCAGGGCCCAGCGCGCCAGACCCGGCGCAGGGAGCCGGGAAGGGGCTGGCGTAGGGACTTGCGACGGGACGGGCGAAGGGAGCGGGCCGGAGCGTCGGGCAGGGGAATCGAGGATCATCGGGTCACTTTATACGGTGCGAATTGCAGTTCCGACATGATACAGAGCGCGCTTCGGTCGAGGCGTGTTTTTATCACAATTGCATGGCTATCTGTTACTCATACTGCCAATGTTTTGATATGATCTGCCCCGCGTCGCCTTACGATCCTCGCAACATGACGCGCGGGGTCAAGCACGTTGCACGTCTGTCAAGCGGAACGGCAGTCCCATCCGAAAAATGATAAAATCGCACTCCTCCGAGAGCCTCGCGCCTTCTCATTGCGCGCAGCGGCACTAACGGTCTCTAGGCGCGCTTGCCGGGGCCAGTGGTTGACAACAAGCCAGTTACAGCGCCTGCCTGGCGCGTGGACCGGACCGAAAGTTCATCCATGAATCTTGCTGCCCGGTACAGCGTTGTGCTGACGTACAGTGATGTTTTAACAATGCTCTTGCGGGTATGTTGTTTCTCCTGAACAAAATTAGTTGCTTCAATTGAGCGTCGCTTGTTGGTGTGATATATTCTAGTTGTTATAATTGCAAAAATTTTCTTATACGGATGCGAACATGAAATCAAATGACGTCGTTGCAGTAGTTGGACTGGGCTATGTTGGCATGCCGCTGGCAGTAGAGTTCGGAAAAAAGCGGACAACGATCGGATTTGATCTTTCGGCCAGCAAAATTGAAAGCTATCGCAATTTCATCGACCCGACGGGCGAGCTGTCGACCAGCGAATTGCGCGCCGCCTCCCAGCTGACGGTCGGCACCGACCCGGCGGCGCTGAGCGACGCCAAGTTCATCGTGGTGGCCGTGCCGACCCCGGTCGACATCGCCCACAACCCCGACTTCACGCCGCTGGCCGGCGCCAGCAAGACGGTCGGCCTGCACATGAAAAAGGGCGCCATCGTCATTTTCGAGTCCACCGTGTACCCGGGCGCGACCGAAGAAGTGTGCATCCCCATCCTCGAGCAGCATTCCGGCCTGAAATGGAAAGAAGACTTCCACGTCGGCTTTTCGCCTGAGCGCATCAACCCGGGCGACAAGGAACACACCTTGACCACGATTCTCAAGGTGGTCTCGGGCGACGACGCCGAAACGCTCGAGCTGGTGGCCGAACTGTACGAGTCGATCATCACCGCCGGCGTGCACCGCGCCTCGTCGATCAAGGTTGCCGAAGCTGCCAAGGTCATCGAAAACACCCAGCGCGACCTGAACATCGCCCTGATGAACGAACTGGCTATCATTTTCGACAAGATCGGCATCGACACGCTGGAAGTATTGAAAGCGGCCGGCACCAAGTGGAATTTCCTGCCGTTCCGTCCGGGCCTGGTGGGCGGCCACTGCATCGGCGTCGATCCTTACTACCTGACGCACAAGGCGGAAATGGTCGGCTACCACCCGCAAGTCATTCTGGCCGGCCGCCGCATCAATGACGGCATGGCCAAGTTCGTTGCCGAAAAAACCGTCAAGTCGATCATCGCCGCCGGTTTCCACGTCAAGGGCGCCAAGGTCAACGTCATCGGTCTGACCTTCAAGGAAAACTGCCCCGACCTGCGCAACTCCAAAGTGGCCGACATCGTCTACGAACTGCAATCGTACGGCGTGGACGTGCGCGTCTACGACCCGGTCGCGTCGAACGCCGAAGCGCAGCACGAATATGGCATCAAGCTCGACAGCTGGGAAGACTTGCCGCAGGCCGACGCCATCGTCGCCGCCGTGCCGCACAAGGAAATCCTGGCCCGTCCGCTGGCTGACCTGACCGCCAAGCTCAATCCGAACGGTTGCTTCATCGACGTCAAGTCGCAGTTCGACAAGGCGGCGCTGGTGGACGGCGGATTCTCCGTCTGGCGCTTGTAATAGTGCCCCTCCCTTTCGATTGCGTTGCCAGGAAAGTACCGACCAGTGAATAAGTTTGCCGAACTTCAATTGCATTTGCGCGACAACGCGTATCACTGGCTCGTGACCGGCGCCGCCGGCTTCATCGGTTCGAACCTGGTTGAAGCGCTGCTGCGGTTGAACCAGCGCGTCACCGGCCTGGACAACTTTGCCACCGGCCACCAGTACAATCTCGACGAAGTGCGCTGCCTGGTGGGCGACGCCGCCTGGCAGCGCTTTACCTTCATCGAAGGCGATATCCGCCAGTTCGCCGATTGCGCGCGCGCCTGCGAAGGGGTCGACTTCGTGCTGCACCAGGCGGCGCTGGGTTCCGTGTCGCGCTCGATCGCCGACCCGATCACCAGCAACGACGTCAATATCACGGGCTTTTTGAACATGATCACGGCGTCGCGCGACGCGAAAACGCGCCGCTTCGTCTACGCCGCTTCCAGCTCCACCTATGGCGACCATCCAGCCTTGCCCAAGGTCGAGTCCGTCATCGGCAATCCGCTCTCGCCGTACGCGGTCACCAAATACGTCAATGAACTGTTCGCCGATGTGTTTGCCCGTTGTTACGGGATTGAAGCGATCGGCCTGCGCTACTTCAACGTCTTCGGTCCGCGCCAGGACCCGCACGGCGCTTACGCCGCCGTGATTCCCCAGTGGATTGCCGCGCTGATTGAAAACCGCGACCTGTTCATCAATGGCGACGGCGAAACCAGCCGCGACTTCTGCTTTATCGACAATGTCGTGCAAGCCAATTTGCTGGCGGCCATGTCGCCGGCCGCGGCCGCCAACCAGGTCTACAACGTGGCGCTCAACGAGCGCACCAGCCTGAACGAACTGCACCAGATGATGTGCGCGCTGCTGCGCGAGCGCTATCCGCATGTCGAAGGGCACCGGCCCCATTTCAAGGATTTCCGCGCCGGCGACGTACGCCACTCGCAGGCCGACATTTCCAAGGCTGAAACGCTGCTCGGCTTTGCGCCCACGCACCGGATCGGCGAAGGCCTCGAACAGGCCCTGCAATGGTACATCGCGCACCTCGACCGGGCGCTCTAGTTCCAGGCAACAGTGGGCAGGGCGCCATGCGTCCCCCAGTAGGCATTAAGAATTGCGGAGGAAAGCGTGTTAAAGATTTCTAATCACTACGTCTCGAAGATAGTGTTTTTCCTATTGTTCGTCGAAGTGCTGGTACTGATCGGTTCGGCATACGCCGGCGCTGCCGTACGCGTGCTGAATATGGCCGAAGGCACCACGGCGCCGGAGTTTCCTCACTTTTTCCTGTCCGCACTCGCGTTTGCCTGCGCCATCATTTTTTCGATGAGCGCCATGGGCCTGTACCAGCTCAACTTTACCGAAGGCTTGCGCGACCCGTTTTTCCTCAAGCTGATGCCCGCCTTTGTGATGGGCTTCGTGATCCTCACCCTCATTTTCTACGTGCTGCCGGACCTGCAGATCGGGCGTGGTGTGCTGGCGGCCGTGTTTACGATTGCCGCAGGCGGCATCTTTTTGGCGCGCATGGTGTTTTTCAAGACGTCCGAATTGCGCTTCCTGGAAACGCGCATCATCTTTTTGGGCGGCGGGCCGCTGGCCAAGGAATGCTCGGACCTGGCCATTCATAACACCGGCTACCACCGCTACGACATTGCCGGCTATGTCGCCATTCCTTCCGAGGAATGCTGCGTGCCGCTGTCGCAGGTGCTCAAGGTGCGCGACGGCGAGTCGCTCTCGACGCTGGCCATGGCCCACAATGTCGAGGAAATCGTGGTGTCGGTGCAAAACCGGCGCGGCGGCTTCCCGATCAAGGAACTGCTCGACTGCAAGCTGCAAGGCATCAAGGTGACCGACGCCGCCAATTTTTTCGAGCGCGAAAGCTGCCAGATCCGCGTCGATTCGCTGCAGCCAAGCTGGCTGGTGTTTGGCGGCGGCTTTGACCAGAGTTTCATCCGTACCTTCATGAAGCGCGGCTTTGACCTGATCTGCAGCGGCGGCATCTTGCTGGTGGCGTTTCCCGTCATGGTCGTCACCGCCATCGTGATTTACCTGGAAGACCGTTCGCCGATCTTTTACCAGCAGGAGCGCGTGGGCCTGGACGGGCACAGCTTCAATGTGCTGAAATTTCGCAGCATGCGCAACGACGCCGAAAAAGGCGGCAAGCCGCAGTGGGCCGCGCAAAACGATCCGCGCGTCACGCGCATCGGGAACTTCATCCGCAAGACCCGGATCGACGAACTGCCGCAAATCCTGAACGTGTTCAAGGGCGAGATGAGCTTTGTCGGCCCGCGCCCGGAACGCCCATATTTCGTCGAGCAGTTGATTGAAGTGGTGCCTTACTACAACGTCCGCCACAGCATCAAGCCCGGCATTACCGGCTGGGCACAGGTGCGCTATGGCTACGGCGCTTCTGCGGACGATGCGTTGCAAAAACTTCAATATGACCTGTATTATGTGAAGAACAATAGTTTATTCCTGGACATCCTGATTCTGATTGATACGCTCAAGGTCGTACTGTTCCGCAGCGGTCGCTAGTCGGTCGCTAGTCGGTCGCTGGACGATTGCCAGACGTTCGCTAAATACAGGGACATTTTAATTTCCGCTGCGGTTCTGACGGATGGTGCACATTGAGCAGTATCGCTTCCTACAGCTACCTGGTAGCCGCCCTTGCATTCCTGGTCCTGTGCGTCATGCTGATGACGCGCTGGCGCAGCCGTACCCACGCCACCTCGGTCACCATCGCCGCCGTCGCCAGCCTGTTCTGGAGCGCCGCGCTGGCATGGCAAGCCGACCAGGGCGACTTGCCAGCCTGGTCGGCCTGGACCGATTCCTTTGAAGTGCTGCGCAACGGCGCCTGGTCCGCCTTTCTCATCGTCCTGATCGGCAGCTACCGTGACCCGGACAGCCGCCTGCCGCTCAAGCTGCAGGGCTGGGTGCTGGCAATCTTTTCCTTCTATGTGCTGTTCTTCCTGGGCACCGTGGCCGGGGTGTGGCACCTGACGTCGCTCAGCGAATCGGGCTTGATGCCGAGCGTGACGGCGCGCGTGGCGCTGGCCGTGCTGGGCATCGTGCTGGTCGAGCAGCTCTACCGCAACAAGTCGCTGCAGGAGCGCTGGGCAGTCAAGTTTGCATGCCTGGGCATTGGCGCCATGTATGCGTACGATTTTTACCTGTTTTCCAACACCATGCTGTTCCACCAGGTGGACCCGGACATCTGGGCCGCGCGCGGCGTCATCAATGCGCTGACCGTGCCGCTGGTGGCCATGTCGATCGCCCGCAGCGCTTCCTGGTCGTCGGAACTGGCGCTGTCGCGGCGCGTGATGTTCCATACCGCCGCGCTGTTCGGCTCGGCCATCTACCTGCTGGCCATGGGCTCGGCCGGCTACTACCTGCGCTTTGTCGGCGGCAGCTGGGGCACGGTGATGCAGGTCGCGTTTTTGTTCGGGGCGCTGGTGCTGCTGGTGGTGATCCTGTTTTCAGGCACCTTCCGCTCGTGGCTGAAGGTCTTCATCAGCAAGCACTTTTACCGCTACAACTACGACTACCGCGAAGAATGGCTGCGCTTTACCCGCACCCTGTCCGAAAGCGGTCCGGGGCTGGGCGTGCGCACCATCCAGGCCGTGGGCGAACTGGTTGAAAGCCCGGGCGGGGTGTTGTTCATCCGCCGCGATTCGGGCCTGTACGAGCCGCAATCGTACTGGCATGTGCCGGTCGAAAACATCAGCGAGCCGGCCGATTCGCCGTTTTGTCAGTTTTTGGAAAGCAAGCAGTGGGTGGTCGACCTGAACGAATACGCCGAGCGGCCCGAGCTATATGACGACATGCCGCTGCCCGCCTGGCTGACCAGGTTCGCCCGCCGCTCCTTGGTGGTGCCGCTGATCATGCAGGGCAAGCTGTTCGGCTTCATGCTCCTGATGCGCCCGCGCAGCCCGGTGGCGCTGAACTGGGAAGTGATCGACCTGCTCAAAATTGCCGGCAACCAGGCCGCCAGCTACCTCGCCCAGCAAGACGCGGCCACCGCGCTGATGGTGGCGCGCCAGTTCGAGTCGTTCAACCGCATGTCCACCTTCGTGGTGCACGACCTGAAAAACCTGGTCTCGCAATTGTCGCTGCTCATTCCGAACGCGGAAAAGCACCGCAACAATCCGGAGTTCCAGCGCGACATGCTCGACACCGTGACCCACTCGGTGCAAAAAATGAAGCTGCTGCTGCAAAAGTTAAGCCGCAGCGAGTCGCCCGTTCACATGGCCCCGCTGGCCATCGACAAGGTCTTGATCCAGGCGGTGGCGCTGAAGGCCGCGTTCGAGCCGCACCCGGTGCTGGAATTGCTCGATGCCGGCATGAAAGTGCTGGCCGACCGCGAACGGCTCGAGCGCGTGCTCGGCCACCTGATCCAGAACGCGATTGAAGCCACGCCCAAGGATGGGAAGGTGGCCATCAGCCTGCGCCGGCGCGACGACAACGTGCTCATTACCATTGCCGACACCGGCGAAGGGATGAGCGAGGAATTCATCCGCGAGCGCCTGTTCAAGCCGTTTGAATCGACCAAGTCGGCCGGCATGGGCATCGGTGTTTTCGAAAGCCAAGAGTACATTTCGGAATTGGGCGGTAAAATCGAGCTCGTCAGCGAAGTTGGCGCCGGTACCACCTTTTATGTAAGTTTGCCGCTCCATCAACACCAGGCGCAAACGCTCGATATTGCCGTCTGACGGCCAGAAAGACTGCTGTGACTACGACCAAACAAAAACTGCTCATCATCGAAGACGACCCGGGCCTGCAAAAGCAGCTGCGCTGGAGTTTCGACGCCTATGACGTACTCGTCGCGGGCGACCGCGAGAGCGCGCTGGCGCAGATCCGCCGCCACGAGCCGGCGGTGGTCACGATGGACCTGGGCTTGCCGCCCGACCCGGACGGCGCCACCGAAGGCCTGGCCACCTTGCAGCAAATCCTGGCGCTGGCGCCCGCCACGCGCGTGATTGTCTTGACCGGCAACCAGGACCACGCCAACGCCGTCAAGGCCATCGCGCTGGGCGCCTACGACTTTCACCAAAAGCCGTGCGACAGCGAAGTACTGGGCCTGGTGCTGCAGCGCGCGTTTTTTTTGCATGCGCTGCAAAAGGAAAACCAGCGCATGCTGGCGCAGCAGGCCGATTCGCCCATGGCCGGCCTGATCACGCGCGACGCCGGCATGCAAAAGGTGTGCCGCAACCTTGAACGGGTGGCGCCCACTACCGCGTCGGTCATGGTGCTGGGCGAATCGGGCACCGGCAAGGAAGTGCTGGCGCGCGCGCTGCACAACCTGTCGCCGCGCGCGAATAACCGCTTCATGGCGATCAACTGCGCCGCGATTCCCGAAAATCTGCTCGAGAGCGAATTGTTCGGCTACGAAAAAGGCGCCTACACGGGCGCGGCCAAGCAGACCAAGGGCAAGGTCGAACTGGCCAACGGCGGCACCTTCTTCCTCGATGAAGTGGGCGACTTGCCGATGGCGCTGCAGGCCAAGCTGCTGCGCTTTTTGCAGGAACGCGTGATCGAGCGCGTCGGCGGGCACGAGGAAATTCCGGTCGATGTGCGCATCGTTTGCGCGACGCACCAGAACCTCAAGGAGCTGACGGCGGCCGGGCGCTTTCGCGAAGACTTGTATTATCGCCTGTCCGAAATCGTGGTCACCATCCCGCCGCTGCGCGCGCGCCTGGGCGACGCGGCGCTGCTGGCGCACCACTTCAAGAACAAGTTCAGCGCCGCCGAATCGCGCTCCGGCCTGCATTTTTCCAGCGAAGCGATGACGGCGATCGAAACCTACGGCTGGCCGGGCAATGTGCGCGAAATGGAAAACTGCATCAAGCGCGCCGTGATCATGGCCGACGGCCCGGCGATTCAACCCGACGACCTGGGCCTGGCCGCCGCCGCCCCCGAAGACGAGCCGCTCAACCTGCGCCAGGTGCGCGACGAAGCCGAGTACAAGGCGCTGGTCAAGTCGCTGGCGCGGGTCGACGGCAATATCGTCAAGGCGTCCGAGCTGCTCGGCATCAGCCGCCCGACCATGTATGACCTGATGGCGCGCCATAACATCAAGAACGGCGACTAGCATGGCGCGGCGCGCGCTGCGGCTGCTGGCCGGCTGCGCCCTGATCGGCGTGCTCGCTGCCGGCGCCGGCGCGCTGTACCTGCAGGACAAGGGCATCACGCCGCGCGCGCTGGCGCCCTACATCGACAAGCGGACGTCCGGCCACAATCCAACCATCGAGGGTGTGGGCCAGTGGTCGGCCGCGGCGCTGGTGCGGCTCGACCGGGGCGAGTCCCGCCCACCCGTGGCCACCTTTGCGGCCATCGGCGCGCGCGCCGCGCTGCCCTTCGCCGGCGCAGCGGCGCAGCGGCGCATCGTGTCCACCAGCGACGAGGTAAGGCGCGCCATCGCGGCCGCGGCACCGGGCGACGTCATCACGCTGCTGCCGGGGCGCTACCAGTTCGCCGACGCGCCGCTGTATGTCAGCCGGCCGGGCACCGCCGCCGCGCCCATCGTGCTGCGCGCCGAGCAGGCCGGCAGCGTCACGCTTGAATTCGCGCTGGTGGAAGGCTTTATTGTCAGCGCCCCGTACTGGCATTTTGAAAACCTGGCCATCCGCGGCGTCTGTCTCGAGCAGGCCCAGTGCGAACATGCCTTTCACGTGGTCGGCGCGGCGCATCACTTTGAAGCGCGCAATAACACCATCACCGACTTTAACGCCCACTTCAAGATCAATGGCGACCAGCGCCTCTTTCCCGACCATGGTTTGATTGACGGCAATACGCTGCGCAACGCCAGCGCGCGCAGCACCAGCAGCCCGGTGACGCTGGTCGACCTGGTGGCGGCCAGCGGCTGGACGATCCGGCGCAACCTGATCGCCGACTTCATCAAGAGCGGAGGTGACCGCATCAGCTACGGCGGCTTCGTCAAGGGCGCCGGGTCGGACAACGTATTTGAGCAAAACGTGGTGCTGTGCGAAGACCGGCTGCGCGGCGCGCCGGGGCAGCGGGTCGGCCTGTCGCTGGGAGGCGGGGGCACCGGCAGGCAGTACTGCCGCGACGGCAGGTGCATCACCGAGCAGGATCGCGCCATCGTGCGCGCCAACCTGATCGCCAGCTGCTCGGACGACGGCATTTATCTGAACAACGCGGCCGCCAGCGAACTGCTGCACAACACGTTGGTCGACACCGGCGGCATTCAGGCGCGCTTTGCCGGCACCAGTGCCGACGTCGAGGGCAACCTGGTTGACGGCGACATCCGCAGCCGCGACGGCGCCTTGCTGCGCCTGAACGACAACCTGTCTACGCCGATCGCGCTGCTGTACACGGGTTACCATGCGCAGCGGCGGCTGTTTGCCGACGATTTTCAGTGGAAGCAGGCGCCGCCCCGGCGCGCCAAGGTCGACGAACTACCGCCGGACCTGTGCGGTGGAACGCGCCCGGCTGCGCCAAGCTACGGCGCATTTGAAGATATTAGCGCCTGCCAGAAGTAGATCTGACCGGTTCAGTAGAATTACATCGTCCTCGCGCACGAGGCTGTTGCAAAACGCTTTAGGACCAACTCGCCACTCAAAAATCGCAACATTTGGGATTCTGGAGACCTAAACAACATCGTCCTCGCGAAGGCGGGGGACCCATAGAACGGATGCCAATCCCTCCCTTAAAATCAGGTAGTTACAGTAACCAGATTGATTCAAGGAGAACATGACTCGTCGGTTCTATGGGTCCCCGCGTGCGCGAGAACGATGTTGGTTGTGGTTTTCGAGTTACCAGGCGCATTCAATTCCAGGCGCGCAGCCACTCGGCCGTCCACTGCGCCACTTGGTCATGCCAGACGCGGCGCGAGCAGGTATGGTCGGCCTTGGGCAGCAGGCGCCGCGTGATGCGCGGCGCGGCCATCAGGCCGCTCCACTTGGGCGACTGCGCGACAGCGGCGAATTCCTGCGCCGTCAGGTCGGCCCCGCTCAGAATCACCAGCACCTTGCCGGTAAAACGGTCCAGCCCTTGATGCATGCGGTCCGGCAGAGCGTTCGAAGCCGGCGCCTTGCGCGCGCTACCCAGCAGGCCGGTAAACGAGCGCGCGGCGGCGCGCACGTCAAAGCGGCCACTGGCGATTTTTTTCCACAGCGCGCCTTGCAGCAGCCGGTCGCGGTAGTAGTGCTTGAGCGTGGCCTTGGCCGCGCCGCTGTCGGTGCGCACCCAGGGATTGAGCAGCACCAGGCCGGCCACGCGCGCGTCGCCCGCTGCGTACAGCGCCGCCGCCGACGCCGCGTCGCACAGGCCCCACAGCACCACTTCGCGCACCGCCGGCGCGGCGGCCAGGAAGGCGTCGATGGCGGCGCGCAGGTCGTCGCCCACGTTCTCGAAGTCGCGCATCTCGCCTTCGCTGTCGCCCATGCCGCGGTAATCGAAGCGCATCGCCGCAATGCCTTGTTCGGACAGGCTGCGCGCCAGCAGCGTGAACTGGCGATGGCTGCCGGCGCGATATTGCGGACCTCCAACGACGATCAGCACGCCGCGCTTGTGGGGCGCTGCGGGCAGGTTAACAACGCCATACAGCCAGTTGCCGGCGCAGGCAAACACCAGGGCGCGCTGTTCAGTCATGGGCCAACAAGCTGCAGGTGGCGGCAATCAGCTCGGGACACTCGGTGATTTCCTGGGTTGACCAGAAGGAGGTTGCTGCCACCTTGTGCAGCGCGGGCGCCGCGCCCAGGCGCGTCCATTCAGCGGCCACGCGCAGCGCCGCCGGCGTGATGGGCCGTTCGGCGGCGGCGACGATTTCGATCCAGTTTACGGGGCAACTCGGTAAAAACCGTATCACATCGAGCGCGTCAATTGCCTTTACAAGTTCCGGCGCCAGCACGTAACCGGCCACCTCGAACGCCTCGCCGGCCAACAGGCGCGCGCGCAGTTCTGCGGTGCCTTCGGACGCCCCGTCCAGCATGGCGCCGGCCACGCGCAGGCGCAAAAACTGGGTCATGAAGGCGGCGCCTTGCAGCACCGGCTGCCACAGCACCAGTTGCGCCACTGGCTGGGTGCGCGCGCAGTCGAGCGCCAGCAGCGCGCCCAGGCGCAAGCCCCACAGCCCGACCGGCATCTGCAGGCGTTCGCGCAGCCAGGCGCTGGCGGCCGCCACGTCGTCCTGCCAGCGTTCCCAGCGCGCGTCGGCAAATTCGCCGCCGCTGTCGCCGCAACCGTGCAGGTCAATCTGCAGCACGCCGTAACCAAGCGCTGCCAGCGCGCGCGCCTGCAGGGCCGCCATGCGGCGCGACTTGTTCATTTCTTCGGCAAACGGATGGATATAGACCAGCCCACCGCGGCACGCGCCCTGCGGCGCGTGGTACAGGCAAAAGCGTTCCCCGTCGAGGAAGAACGCTGCAGCCGGCGCGTGCTGCGGCATGCTCACCCGAGTTTTTGCGCCACGAACGCGGCCAGGCTGCCCAGCGTGTCGAACGTTTCGGCGCTGATTTCATCGTCCTGCACGGCGATGCCGAAATGCTCTTCGAGCGCGGTAATCACGTTCACAACCGCCATGGAATCGAGTTCGGGAAGGCTGCCCAGCAGGCGCGTTTGCGCGTTCATTGCGTGGCCCTGTTCGCCCAGGTTCAGGATGTCGATCAGGATCTGCTTTACGTCGTCAAGGTACATGGTGTGCTTTCAAGGTGCGCGACTGCCAGCGCGCATGGAGACGGGCCAGGACCGGCCAGCGGTAATAATTGACATGGTATAGAGTGCGCACCTCATCCGTCCAGCGGGTGTGCCATTCCATCACCTTGCCATAAAATTCAAGGCGCGCAAAACGGCCTTCGTCGAACAGCTGGCGGCACGCTTGTTCGCGCATCAGCAGCGTTGGCGACAGGTTGCCCGGCACGCTCTCGTCATAGCTTGTTTTCAGCACGATGATCTGCGCGGCGTCTTCGATGCACAGGTCCATCGCCACCAGCTGCTCGCCAAACCAGTAGCGGTAAATGCTGCCTGCACCGCGCCGGCAAAAGCCTTCGAGCATGGCCTGGTAGTAGCGGCCCTGCGCATTGTCGGCGGCCACCGCAGTGCCGCCGCCGGCTTTCCAGCCCGCGCTCTCGAGCCGGCCATAGTCGGCCACGGCGGCGGCCACCTCGCCCGGCAAATGGCTCACCTGCAGCCGCAGCGCCACGCCTTCCTTGTCCAGCCGCGCGCGCTGTTTTTTCAGGTTGGCGCGCAGGTTCTTGCCGCGCCCATTCCAGTAATTTTCAAAACTGCCGGCCAGCGTGATTTTGGCGGTGTCGATGTAGCTTAGGGTGCGCAGCTTGCCGCCTTCGGCGGGGCGCGGCAGCAGGTCGGGATCGCACTGGGTCAGGCCAAACAGCAACGCCGGGCCGGGCAGGGCGGCGACCAGCGACGCCAGCAGCGGTTCGAGCGCCAGGCCGCTTTCCTGCAGCCATAGGCCAATCGGCGCCTGGGCCGGCTGGAACAGCGCCCAGCTGCCGCGCCCGCGCGCCTCGACCAGGGCCATGGCCACGGTTCGCCCGTCATGCGCGCAGCTGGCCAGGTATTGGCGGCCGGTGCCAAATTCGGTAATCAAGGGCTGCACGAATTCCACTGCCAGCATTGGGGAGGCCTGGCAGCGCGCGTGCAGCGCGGCCCACTCTGCAGGCAATTGCGCCGCCTTGACGAGCGACCATTTCATGCGGCGAGCGCGGCGCGGATCGCGACCGTCATCCACGCGACTTCGTCGGCGCGCAGCTCCTGGTGCACCGGGAAGGCAATCACCTGGCGCGACAGGGCCGCACTGTTGGCGCACATCTCGGCGCCCGGCCACAGCGTTTCGGCAAAGCGCGTCATGGGCACGCGGGCCGCGAGCAGGCGTTCAAACAGCGGCTGGGGCGCGTCTACCAGCAGCGGAAACAGCCACGGGCAGGCGCCGTCAGGCAGGGCGGCAAACAAGGGGCGGCAGCCGGGCAGGCCGACCAGCGCCTGCTGCAGCTGCAGGTAATTGGCGCGCCGGCGCGCGACAATGCGCGCGTGCGAAGCGTGCGCGATCACGGTGCGCGAAAACCACGATGCGCGCTTGTCCAGCCAGCGCGCATCGAACTCATAACTGCTGTCGGACGACGAAGGCGTCAGCGTGCCTGTGAGCGCGGGCGCGGCGCGCTGCTTGAGACGGCCCCACAGCGCCGCCTTGAGCTTGAGCGGAAGCCAAAGCAGCGCGTGCACCAGCGGCAGGCGGCCATACGCAAAGCTGTTTTCCAGCGCGTTCAGGCAGGCTTTCACTTCGAAACCCTTGCCCGCCGAGACCGTGGGCGGGGTGCGCAGAACGTGGCGCGCCGAGACCAGGCAGCCGCCTTCGTAGATGGGAAAAAACTTCATGCTGCTGGCAATGGCGTAGTCGCCCCAGGAGCCGGCCGGTTTGCCCTCATGCTCGCCAAAAAAACAGTGGGCGCAGTCTTCAAGCAGAAATAGTGCGTTCTTGTCGCACAGCGCGCGCAGCGCAGCCATGTTCTGGGCGATACCGAAGTAGTGGGTGACCATCAGTACCTTGACCGTCGCGTCGAGCCGGGCGGCGATGTCAGCCAGGTCAACCTGCGCATCCGGCCCGACCTTGTAAAACACCACGCGCGCGCCGCAGGCCAGCACCGGCGGGATCATCGACATGCTGTGGTATGCGGGCACCAGCACCGTGTCGCCGGCGCCCACGTGCATTTCGCGCAGCGCCAGCGCAATGGCGATGCGCCCGCTGGTAACCATGCGCACGTCACCGGCGCCCAGCACCGAAGCGGCGGCCGGCCGGTGCGGCGCCCCGAAGGTGCCGCGCGAGAGCACGGGCGCAAGCGGGGCGCGGGGTTTGATATCATTCGGCGTGGGCATGGTGGAAGTATAAACGGTGCACCGCAAATCAACTGTTAAGATTGCAGCCCATTGCGGCGACATCACAAGGTTTTAATGAGCGAGCTGCTTCACGACTTTATCTTCCGCGCGGCCCGGCAATTTCCGGCCTCGGAGGCGCTCGTGCATGGCGCGCGCAAGCTCAATTACGTGCAGCTGGCGCAAGCGGTCGATGGCGCGGCGCGCTCTCTGCTGGGCGCCGGCGTCCAGCGCGCCGCCCGCGTGGCCGTGTACCTCGAAAAACGCATTGAAAACGTGGCCGCTTGTTTTGGCGCCGCTGCCGCCGGGGCCGTGTTCGTGCCGGTCAATCCGCTGCTCAAGGCAGCCCAGGTGGCCTATATTCTGGGCGACTGCAGCGTCAGTATTTTGCTTACTTCCTGCGAGCGCCTGCGCCTGCTCGCGCCGGTGCTGGCCGACTGCCCGAGCGTGCATACCGTGTTTGTGGTGGGCGACGGCGAGCCAATCGACATTCCCGGCATCGCGGTGCGCGCGTGGGAAGGCGCGCAGGCTGCAACCCTGCCCGCGCATGTTGTCATCGACACCGACATGGCGGCTATCCTCTACACCTCGGGCAGCACCGGCAACCCCAAGGGCGTGGTGCTTTCGCACCGCAATATGGTGGCCGGCGCCGTCAGCGTGGTCGGCTATTTGGGAATGACCGCGCGGGACCGCATCCTGGCGGTATTGCCCTTGAGCTTCGACTATGGCTTCAGCCAGCTGACCACCGCCTTTCACGTGGGCGCCTGCGTGGTGTTGATCAACCACCTGTTCGCGCGCGATATCGTCAAGGCCGTGGCCGACGAAGCCATCACCGGCCTGGCCGCCGTGCCGCCGCTGTGGATCCAGCTCTCGCAGCTGCCTTGGCCCCCCGCTTGCACGCTGCGCTACCTGACCAATTCGGGCGGGGCCATGCCGCGCGCCACCGTGGACGCGCTGCGGGCGGCCTTGCCAAACGCGAGCCTGTTCCTGATGTACGGACTGACCGAAGCGTTCCGCTCCACCTACCTGCCGCCGTCGGAACTGGATCGCCGGCCCGATTCCATGGGCCGCGCCATTCCCAACGCCGAAGTGCTGGTGGTGCGGCCTGATGGCACAGTGTGCGACGCCAACGAGGCGGGTGAGCTGGTGCACCGCGGCGCGCTGGTGGCGCTGGGCTACTGGAACGACCCGGCCAAGACGGCCGAACGGTTCCGGCCCGCGCCCGGCCAGCATCCCGCGCTGCCGCTGCCCGAAATTGCCGTCTGGTCGGGCGACACCGTGCGCCGCGACGAAGAAGGCTTTTTGTATTTCGTGGGGCGCGGCGACGACATGATCAAGGTGTCCGGTTACCGCATCAGCCCCACCGAAATCGAGGAAGCGATCCACGCCGCGCAACTGGTGGCCGAAGTGGCCGCCTTTGGCGTGGCCCACCCCGTGCTGGGCCAGGCGATCGTGGTGCTGGCGGTGGCGCGGGATAGCCAGGAGGTGAGTATTGCCGCGCTGCTCAAGGAGTGCCAGCGCCGCCTGCCGGCCTACATGGTGCCGGCCCATATCGAGATTCGCAGCGAGGCGTTTCCGCGCAACCCGAACGGCAAGATCGACCGCAAGCTGCTGCGCCAGACTTGTTCCACGCTTTTTGAAAGTCCCACCCCATGAACGGTCGCAATTTATGAGTGCGAAGCCGGTGCACGCGCCGCAAACCCAGTTCCCCGTCGTGGACGACTGCCTGCAGGTAGGCGGCATGCCGCTCACGCGCCTGGCGCAGCGCGTGGGCAGCACGCCGTTCTATGCCTATGACCGCTCGCTCCTGAGCGAGCGCGTGGCGCTGCTGCGCGCGGCCCTGCCGCCGGCGCTGGCGCTGCACTATTCGATCAAGGCCAACCCGATGCCGGCGCTGGTGCAGCACATGGCCGGCCTGGTCGACGGGCTCGATGTTGCGTCTGGGGGCGAAATGAAAGTCGCGCTCGACACCGGCATGGACCCGGCGCGGGTCAGTTTTGCCGGGCCCGGCAAATCCGAGGCGGAACTGGCGCAGGCGCTGGCCGCCGGCGTGTGCGTGAACCTGGAGTCGGCGCGCGAAATCGGCATCCTTGCGCGCCTGTCGCAAACGCTGGGTATGCAGGCGCGCGCCGTCTTGCGCGTCAATCCGGACTTCGAGCTGCGCTCGTCCGGCATGAAAATGGGCGGCGGCGCCAAGCAGTTTGGCATCGACGCTGAAGAAACTCCGGCAATGCTGAAACTGGCCGCCGGCGAAGGCATGGCGGTGCTGGGCCTGCAGATTTTCAGCGGCTCGCAAAGCTTGAAGGCCGACGCCATCATGGAAGCGCAGAGCCGCACCGTGGAACTGGCGCTGCGCCTGGCGGCCGACGCGCCGCAAGCGCTGCACCAGTTCAATATCGGCGGCGGCTTTGGCATCCCGTATTTTCCCGGCGAGCGCGCGCTGGAGCTGGCGCCAATCGGCGCGCACCTGGCGCAACTTCAACAGCAAGTACTGAGCGCGCTGCCGCAGGCGCAGCTGGCGATCGAACTTGGGCGCTTTTTGGTGGGCGAGGCGGGCGTCTACGTGGCGCGCGTGATCGACCGCAAGGTCTCGCGCGGGCAGGTTTTTTTGGTCACTGACGGCGGGCTGCACCACCACCTGGCGGCGTCGGGCAATTTTGGCCAGGTGATCCGTAAAAATTACCCGGTGGCGGTCGGCAACCGCATGGCCGCGCCAAGCGACGCCCCGGCCTACGTGGTCGGTCCCCTGTGCACCCCGCTCGACCTGCTGGCCGACAAAATGGACCTGGCCCACGCCGAGGTGGGCGACCTGATCGTCGTGTTCCAGTCGGGCGCCTACGGCTTGAGCGCGAGCCCGGTCAACTTCCTCAGCCACCCGGCCGCGCAGGAAGTGCTGGTCTGACGCTGCTGCTATAATTTGCGCTGCCAATTTCAGCACTTCCAGGACCATTCGCCGTGCACAGACCCACCATTTCGGTCATTATTCCGACTACCTGCGAAGCGCGCCGGTGGGACTCGCTGCAGCGGGCCATCGCGGGCATCCTGGCGCAGGAACAGGTTGACGCGGGCCTGATCGTGGTCGTCAACGGCGAGCGTTTCGCGCCCGATTGCGTGAAGCTGCTGCGCGCCATGCAAGGCGT
Organism: Massilia sp. TSP1-1-2; assembly: GCF_049896185.1. Lineage (NCBI taxonomy): Bacteria > Pseudomonadati > Pseudomonadota > Betaproteobacteria > Burkholderiales > Oxalobacteraceae > Massilia > Massilia sp. TSP1-1-2. The sequence continues at coordinate 250,414 of NZ_JAFCTU010000003.1, read as the reverse complement.
GCGCGTGCTGTACCAGGCCGAAGGCAGCGCGCCGCTGGCGCAGCGCCTGGGGCGGCAGACGGTCGAGACCGATTTTTTCTGTTTTCTCGACGACGATGACGAGTATTTGCCGGGCGCGCTGTGGCGCCGCGTGCAACCGATGCTGGCCAGTCCGCAGATCGGCTTTACTGCCTCGAACGGCTACCGGCTCAAGAGCGGGCAGGAAACACTCGCCGTGCAGCGCGCCGACGCCGTAATGGCGAACCCGCTCGCCGCTTTATCATCTGAAAACTGGCTATCCTCGTGCGGCGGGCTGTTTCGCTCCGCGCAGGTGACGGCCGATTATTTTGATAATCCGGCGCCGTTTTACGAGTGGACTTACCTGGCCTACAAGCTGGCGCGCGATTTTAAAATGGCATGGGTGGCCGAGCCGACTTTCCGCATTCACGATACGCCGGCGTCGCTGTCCAAGTCGGATGCGTTCCGGGCGTGCGAAGCGGATGTGTTGAAGCGCATCCTCGCACTTGGCTTGCCGGCGCCTGTTGCGCGCGAGGTGCAGGAAAAGCTGGGCCGCACGTATCATGACCTGTCGAGCGACAATATCGCGCTGGGCAGGCGCTGGCCGGCCTGGCGTTACCACATGATCAGCCTGGCGCACCGCGGCGGCTGGCGCTATCTTTTATATACGCGCAAGCTGTTGACGCCTCGTTAGGGGCTGTCGCCAACACGCAGAGGAGCGTAGGTCGGATAAGCGTCCGCGCAATCCGACGTGCGTCAACGCGACGCCTGTCGGATTGCGCGACGCTTATCCGACCTACGCTTCTTGCTCCTTTAGGACCGGGCACCCGGAGCCAGGCTAAGCTTGATACCAACCTTGCCCAGCACTTGTTCCAGCTTGAGCACGCAAAAATGCTCCGGCCCTTCCGGGGCGCCGGCCATGCGCCACAGCAGGTAGATCGCCGCGCCGTACACCAGCGCGCCAACCGCCACGCATAGCAGCAGGGCCAGCATGTAATCGAGCGTCACTTGGCGCAGCGTGAAGGTGCTCTTGAGCAGCAGCACGACGCCCGCCATCAGCAGCCCCGCCAGCAGCGGGCGCACCAGCTTTTTCGCGAACTCGGTGCCCGACAGGTCCAGGCAGCGGGCAATCAGCATCTGGTTGACCGGCACCATGATGATGATGGTCCCCAGCGACGCCCAGGCCGCACCCAGCACGCCCCAGTAATACACCGATGGAATGAGCAGCACCAGCACCAGCACGGCTTGCACGGCGCCAATGATGGTGACCAGGCGCATATTGCCTTGCGCAAGATAGACGTAGCCGATGTTGGTCTGCACCGCCTGGATCACGCCATACACGGCCATGACTTGGATCACCGGCACCGCATCCATCCATTTCCAGCCGAGCACCGTGGGCACCAGCAAGTCGGCCACGGCCATGATGCCCAGGCCCGCAGGCACCGCAAACAGAGCGATCGAGGAAATCACTTTCAGGAAACTGTTGCGCAGCACCGCCAGGTCGGTAGCAGCCTTGGCGTAGCCGGGAAAGGCGGCGCGGTTGATGGGGGCGACCAGTTCCGTGGTGGGCATCGAGGAAATTTCCGCCGCGACGGAATACACGCCCAGCGTCTGCGAGCCGGCAATGCGGCCGATGCAAAATTGCGCGGCGTTGTTGCGGATAAAGGCCATCAGGTTGTTCAAGACCAGCCACTTGGAGCTGTGGAACAACTCGGTTTTCGCCGCCAGCGACAGGCGCGGCCGGTAGTCGCTCACGACATACGACATCACGAACGAGAGGATGGTACCGGCCAGCTGCCCGTACACCAGCGCCCAGTAGTTTTGCATGTACAAAGCAAGGGGAATGGTGACCAGCACCGTCGACAAGCGCTTGCTCAGCAAAAACTTGAATTCCTGGTCGAAGCGCATTTCGCGCCGGAAAATCACGGGCCCGATATTCGCCCAGCCTTGTACGGCAAAAGCAAACGCGAGCACGTAGACCACCACTTGCAGGCGCGGTTCGTGGTAAAAATTGGCTGCGGGTATTGCCAACAAGGCCAGGATGAAGGCGCAAGCGGTGGAAAACAAGGCCGTGAAGGTCCAGGCCGTGTCGAACTCGTTGCGCCCGGCATGCGGGTTGCTGATCAGGCTGACGTCAAAGCCGAAGGAAATGAGCAGTTCGAGCGCGCTGATCAGAATCATCGCCATGGCGACCAGGCCAAAGTCGGCCGGCGAGAGCATGCGCGCCAGCACCACGGTGCTCAGCAGCCCGATGACCTTGTCGGACATCTTGAAGGCAAGCATCCAGGCCGCGCCCCGCGCGATTTTTTTATCAATATCAGTCAATGGGAACGCTGCCTTTCGTAACCTGGTTGAGCACCTGCGCCAGCTGGCTGGCACGGTGCGTGCGCGAGGACGAGGCAATCAGCGCCTCGGTCGCGACATAGGCCTGGCCGGCGCGGATCTGGCCGAGCAGGCGCTCGAGCACCGGGACGATGGACGCGCTGCTGTCCATCTGCGCAATGGCGTCAAAGCCGGCCGTGCGCAGCACGCGCGCCGTCTCGCCGCTGGTGTCTACCAGCCCCAGAATTGGTTTGCGGGCGCGGAAGTATTCGTAGATCTTGGCCGGGATCTGGGTGTTGAAGGGCGTACCCTGGAACACGATCAGGCCGTCGGCGGCCAGCATTTCCTGCAGCGCTTCGCGGTACGGCACCGACGGCTCGACCTTGACGATGTCGCCCACCTGGTATTTGTCCACCAGCGCGCCCATGGCCGCTACGTCGCCCGGGGCGCGCAGCACCACGCGCAGCGATGCCGCACAGAGTTTGCCTTCGCCGCGCAGCGTGGCCAGCGCCGCCAGGAATGGCGACGGGTCGCGCCCGCCGTCATACAGCACGCCGCTGTGGATCAGCGTCAGGCGCTCGCCCGGCACGGTTGCCACCGGCACGGCGTCGCCGAAACCGTCTTCGTCGTAGCCGTTCTCGATGACCGAGAATTTTTCAGGGGGCAGGCTGGGGAAGCGTTCGCGGTACGAGACCATCGCGCTGTGCGTGGTAAACACGGCCGCGCTGCAGCGCGTGATGGTCTGGCGTTCGATCCAGCCATACACGGCGCGCTGCGGTTTGGACACCGGGTACGAGCTTTGCAGCATGGGGTCGCGAAAATCCGCCACCCACGGCAGGCCCGTCACGCGGTGCAGGGCCAGCGCGATCAGATGCGAGGTGGCGATCGGGAAGGTAGACCAGAGCACGTCCGGCTTGTAGGTACGGATCAGCGACAGGCCGGCCGGCACGGCCGCGAACCACCATGAGATCCAGCGGTCCGGCAAGGCCAGCGCTTCGGGGTAGCGGCCCTTGATGCCCAGGTGGCGCTTGGTGTCGAGCGCAAAGGCGCGCCGCACGACCAGGTTCTTGGGCACGCTGGCCAGCTGCGAGGCGTTTTTTTCGTTGTAGGCGCGCGGGCTGGCCGAGAGCACCATCGGTTCCCAGCCGTTGTGGCCCAGGTGGCGTGAAAACGACAGCGTGCGCTGGATGCCGCTGCTCGCCGCCTGCGGCGGGAAGTGGAAAGCGGTCAGTAAAACTCGGTGGGTCATCTGCGGTGTTCCGGGGTGCGGTGCCTGCCCGGCTTCGTGCGCGTCGGCGCGCCGGGTCGTGGTATGGATGTCGTAGTCGGGATAGCCGGCACTGGCCGGATGGCGCTCGTCCCAGCCCAGCCAGCGGATCAAACGCAGGCCGAACAAAAAAGGCGTCTTGTCCCACGGCCGGCTGCGCGGCAGCTGGAAGCGGTCGGCGCCGCTGGTTACCGCGCCAATGGCCGTGGTAAAGGCGGCCGAAAACCCGGCTTCCTTGGCCATTTGCGTGTGGCGCTGGTCGTAGTCCTTGCCGACCTTGCCGTTCGGGTAGGCGAACAGCTGGACCGGTTTGCCGATGATCGCTTCCAGTTCCTTTTTGCCGCCCGCGATTTCAAGGCGCGAACTGTCGTCGGTCAAGCTGGTGAGGATCGGATGCGAAATGGTATGGGCGCCGATCTCGATGCCGGCGCGGTCCAGGTTGACCACCATCTCGGGCGTGAGCATGAGGTCGTGGTCGAGGTCTTCGCCGACCAGTACTTCGAGCCGCTTGATCAGGTCCAGGCGCGCCTGCGGCGGCAGGTACTTGGATGCTTCGGTCAGCTTGCCGACGGTTTGCTGGCGGTCGCCCAGGCTGGCCAGAGAGTAAGCGCCCAGGCCCAGTTCGCGCAGGTCCAGCTGCCCGGCCGGCAGGTTCTGCACCGCTTCGATGATGCGGTCGTTCCACATATTGCCGCCACCGACATAGCCGCTGGTGACGAACACCGTGGCCGGCAGCTTGAATTGCTTCAAAATCGGCAGCGCCAGGTCGTGCACCGAGCGGTAGCCGTCGTCAAAGGTGATGCACACCGCGCGCGGCGGCATGCGCGCCGTGCCAAGCATGGCGATGGCCTCCGACAGCGGCAGCACATTAAAGCATTCGGCCAGCAGCTGCATTTGCCAGCGGAAGGTGGCCACGTCCGGTTCCGATTCGAGCAGCGGATCTTTTGCTTCCAGAATGCGGTGGTAATTGACCACGCACACGCGCCCCTTGCCCACGCCGCCCGGTGCGATTGCGTCGCCCAGCGTGCGGATCAGGCGCCGGCCGGCGCGCGCGCTGAAGGAATCACGCATAAGCGGCGGCCCCTTTGGCGGCGAGTATGGCGCGAAACAGCGCAAGCTGGCCGGCGGTGGTGTCGTCCCAGCTGAAACGCTCGGCATAGCGGCGCGTGGCGGCGCGGTCGGGGTAGTTGGCGCGCAGCGCGCGTACGGCCGCAGCCAGGCCTTGCGGCGTGCGCTCTTCCATCAGCAAGCCCGCTTCGGGTGCGGCCACCACTTCCGGCGTGCCCCACACGCGGCTGGCAATTACCGGCGTGCCGCACGCCATGGCTTCTAACAGGACGTTGGCCCAGCCTTCGCGTTCGGACGGCAGCACCAGCGCGTCGGCGGCGCCATAGTAGTCGCGCAGTTGCGACTGCGGCAGCGCGCCCAGCATGCTCAAACGGTCGCTCACTTTCAGCTCGCGCGCGAGCTGCTCGAGCATGCCGCGGTTGGGGCCATTGCCGGCGATGAGCAGGCGCACGTCCGGCAGTTCGGCCAGCGCGGCCACGGCCAGCTGCTGCGCCTTGACGGGCACCAGGTGGCCCACGGCCAGCAGCGTAAAACCGGGGAGGCCCAGGCGGGCGCGCACTGCTTCGCGCTCCACCGGCTGGAACAAGTTCAGGTTGACGCCATTGCGCAAGGACGTCACGCGCGCCGGATCGACGCCCAGCGCAATGACTTCGTCGCGCAGCGCGTGGCACACGGTGATCACGCCGGCGGCGCGCTTGGCGGCCCACATGATCATCTTGCGCGGCAGGGGAAAGCCGGGCAGCTGGGTAATATCGGAGCCGCGCGCGGTGATCACCACCGGCTTGTTGAAGTATTTGCCCAGCATGGCCGCAGCCACGCCGTCCGGATAAAAATAGTGCGCGTCGATCAGGTCGAAGTCGAAGCCTTCGTCGAGCAGGCGCGCGACGCTGGCGCGCGCGCCGGCCGCCAGCAGCGCCGGCGCGATGTTCATGCCGATTTTGGGCAGCGTCAAGTAGCGCGGGTGCTGCACGGCGATGCCACTGCGCGTTTCGCTGGCCGGCACCTTGCGAAACTCGGTGTAGTGGCCGGGGAACCAGGGCACGGGCGCCACCACGCGTGATTCGACCTGGCCGCTGGCGACCAGGTGGCGCAGGCGTGTTTCAACGAAAATCCCGTGGCCGGGCTTTTCCGTGTTGGGAAACAGCGTGCTGAACGTCAGGATCTTCATGCGGTGGGCAATCCCGTCAGGCCGCCATAGATTTTTTTGTAGCGCGCCACGCTGATGGGCCAGTTGCGCTCATTTTCCACAAAGGTGCGCCCGTTGGCGCGCAGCGCCGGCCAGCTCTCTTGCGCGGCCAGCAGCGCGCCCACGTTGTCGGCCAGCGACTGCGGGTCGTCCGCCTTGAACAGCACGCCGGTCTTGCCATGCTCGATCAATTCCAGGTGGCCGCCCACGTCGGACGCGGCCAGGACGCGGCCCTGGGCCATCGCTTCCAGTGGCTTTAATGGCGTGACCAGGTCGGTCAGGCGCATCGACAGGCGCGGGTAAACCAGCACGTCGAGCAGGTCGTAGTACTGCTGCACCTGCTCGTGCGGCACGCGGCCCGTGAAGACTACCTTGTCGGCGATGTTCAGTTCCGTCGCCAGCTGGCGCAGCTGCGCGTTCTGCGGGCCGCCGCCAACGAGCAGTACGCGCAGGTTTGGCAATGTGGCCAGCATGGCCGGCACGGCGCGCAGCAGCACGTCCAGGCCTTCATAGGCATAGAACGAGCCGATGAAGCCGATCAGGCGCATGTCCTGCAGGCCAAGCTTGTGCTTGAGCGCGAGGTCGGCCACGCCGCCCACGGCAAACTTGTCGATGTCGACCGCGTTCGGGATCACCGTCACCTTGTCGGCGGGGATGCCGCGCGCGACGATGTCGCGCCGCAGGCCTTCGCAGATAGTGGTCACGGCGCTGGCGTTTTTGAGGGCATAGGTTTCGAGCGCGCGCGTGAGCTTGTAGCGCAGGCCGTTTTCCTTGGCCGTGCCATGGTCGACGGCGGCGTCTTCCCAGAAAGCGCGCACTTCGTACACCACCGGGATACCGAATTTTTTACCGGCGCGCAGGGCGGCGATCGCGTTCAGGCTGGGCGAATGCGCGTGCAGCACGTCGGGCTTGATCTGCGGGATGATCTGGCACAGGCGCTGTTCCAGGCCGTCAATGACTTCCTTCTGGTTGAGCACCGGCAGCTTGGCCAGAAAGCCGTCGCTGCGCGGCGTGCGGTAAAAGTGCAGGCCGTCGACGTCTTCTTCCAGCGTGGGGTTCGCCCCGCCGCCCTGCTTGGAGCCGGTCACGTGGAACGTCTCCCAGCCGAGCGCCTGCTGCTCGCGCAAGATGGAGCGGGTGCGAAAGGTGTAGCCGCTGTGCAGCGGGATCGAGTGGTCCAGTACGTGCAGAATGCGCATCAGTGGCTCCCCGCCGCGGCCGATGCCCCGTTCTTGCGCAGGAAGGCTTCGAACATCAGTACTGACCACAGCGATACGGTGTGGTCCTTGGCGCCGGATTGGTGCTGATCGATCATTTGCTTGAGGTAGGTTTCGTTAAAAATGCCGGTTTCCAGCAGCGCCGGATTGAGGACGGCGCGGCGCATGGATTCGCGCAGCGGGCCGCGCAGCCAAGCGCCCAGCGGGATCGAAAAACCCATCTTTTTACGGTACAGGATGTCGTCCGACAGGTAGGGTTTCAGGGCCTGCTTGAACACGTGCTTGCCTTCGCCGTTGCGCAGCTTGGACGAGGAGGGCAGCCCCGACACCCATTCCACAAACTGATGGTCCAGCAGCGGCACCCGCACTTCAAGCGCGTGCGCCATGCTGGCGCGGTCGACCTTGGTCAGGATGTCGCCCGGCAGGTAGGTCTTCATGTCGATGTACTGGATGATCGAGAGCGGGTCGTCGGTCGGCGCATTGGCCGCGTGGCCGCGCATCACTTCAATCGCGCGGTAGCCCTGCAGGCGGGTGCGGAAGGCGTCCGAGAACAAATTGTCGCGCACGCGGTCAGCCTGGATCGACACGCCATGGAAGTAGCCCTCGACCAGGTCGCGCGCCAGCGCTTCAAAGGTGGTCTTGGCGCGGAACATCTGCGGCGCCCAGTCAGCTTTTGGATAGACTTTGCCGAGCATGCCAAACAGCGGTTTGCGCAGCGTGAGCGGCATCATCGAGCGCACTTTTTCTTCGCCCATCGCAAAGCGGTGGCGGCGGTAGCCGGCAAAGTTTTCGTCGCCGCCGTCGCCTGACAGCGCCACCGTCACGCGCTTTCGTGCCAGTTCGCAGACCCGGTAGGTGGGAATGGCCGAACTGTCGGCATACGGCTCGTCGTACAGCGCGGCCAGGGTGTCGATCAGGCCATAGTCGTCGGTGTCGACGATTTCGCGCTGGTGGTTGGTATGGTATTGATCGGCCACCTGCTGCGCATACACCGACTCGTCGAAGCTGGTGTCGTTAAAGCCGATCGAGCACGTGTTGACCGGTTCGCGCGACAGGCCGGCCATCATCGCCACCACCGCGCTCGAATCGACGCCGCCCGACAAAAAGGCGCCTAGCGGTACGTCGGCGATCAGGTGGCTAGCCACCGCTTCGCGCAGGCGCACCACGAGTTCTTCTTCCATCTCTTCGTCGCGCATCGGTGCGTGCGGCGTGAACGGCACGTCCCAGTATTTTTTTGGCGGCGGCGCGGCCTGGCCGACTCTCAGCGTGAGCGTGTGGCCCGGCATGAGTTTGAGTGCACTGGTGAAGATGGTGCGCGGCTCGGGCACGTAACCGTAGGCGAAATAGTCTTCCACCGCGCGCGGATCGATCTCGCGCGACAGGTTCGGCAGGCACAGCAATGTTTTCAATTCGGAGCCGAAGGCGAGCATGCCGTCAGGCAGAAAAGCGTAGTGCATCGGCTTGATGCCGAGCCGGTCGCGCGCCATGAACAGCACTTGGGCATTGCGGTCCCAGATGGTGAAGGCGAACATGCCGCGCAGGCGCGGTACGCACGCTTCGCCCCACTGTTCCCATGCGTGGACGATGACTTCGGTGTCGCAATGGGTGCGGAAGGTGTGGCCGAGCGCTTGCAGTTCGACCATCAGCGCCTGGAAATTGTAGATCTCGCCGTTGAAGACGACCACCACGCTGTGGTCTTCGTTGAGTAGCGGCTGCTGGCCCGACGCCAGGTCGATGATCGACAGGCGGCGGTGACCAAAGCCCAGGCCCGGCTCAAGATGCAGGCCGCCTTCGACCGGGCCGCGATGGAACTGCGACTCGTTCATCCGGTGCAGCGTGGCGCGATCAATCTCGCGCCCGCCGCGCATGTCAAATAATCCGACTATTCCGCACATGGTGTAATGGTTTCTTTCAGGTTCAATTTGGTTTTGCGTAGTGCATCGTACAGCGCCACATAGGCCTGCACCATGGCGCTCACGCTGTTGTGCGCTTCGATGCGTAAGCGCGCGGCAGCGCCGTGGCGCGCAGCCAGCGCGGCGTCGCCGGCGTAGCGCGCCAGTGCGGCGGCCATGGCGGCGCTGTCGCCGGCCGGCACCAGGGTGCCGGACACGCCATCGTCGATCAATTCGGGAATCCCGCCCACCGCCGTGGACACCACCGGCAGGCGGCACGCCATTGCTTCGAGCAGCGTGACCGGCGTGCCTTCGGCAATCGACGAGAGTGCAAACAGTGAAAAGCCGCGCATCAGGTCCGCAATGTCGCTGCGCGCGCCGGCCAGCTGCACCACGTCGCCGATGCCGGCAGCGGCCACTTGCGCCTCCAGCTTGGCGCGCAGCGGGCCGTCGCCGACGATCACCAGGCGCAATCGCTCATGCTGGGTTGGCAGCAGCGCGCGCAAGGCAATGAAGGCGTCGATCAGGCCGGCCTGGTTTTTCACATCCTGGATGCGGCCCACGGTGCCGATCACAAAATGCGCAGGCGCTGCAAGGTCAAGGGCAGGCCGAAAGTGCTCGGTATCGACGCCGTTGTTGATCAACTCGACCTTGGCGGGCGCAATGCCGACCACGACTTTCAGCCAGCGCTGCAGGTCGAGCGAGACCGGTACATAGCGGTCGACAAAAGGCGACATCAGGCGCCGCAGCAGGTTGTGCTTGCGGTTCAAGCCTTGCGGGTCGCCGGCGTCGCGGCCATGTTCGGCATGGATGCGGATCGGCACCCCGGCCAGCGCCGCCGTCACGCTGTATTCGATGGCCGACAGATTGTAGGTGTGCAGGATGGCCGGGCGCAGGCGGCGCAGCAGCTTGAACAGCGCCGCGTGCGTGCCCAGGCCCAGGCCCGGTGCCTTGTTCAGCGCGTACAGTTCCACGCCGGGCTGGGTGAGCTTGTCGGCAAAGGCGGTGTAGTCGGTCAGGCAGACGATCGCGTGCCGGTATTTGTGGGCCGGCATGCGGTTGATGCAGTCAACCAGCAGCGTCTCCAACCCGCCGAAATCGAGCCGGTAAATCAGGTGCACGACCAGGCTAGCCTGGCCGTCGGGGGATGCTTCCAGCTTTGCCCCCATCCTAGTGGCTCCTGGCGCTTGCCAGCGACGTTTCAATGGCCGGCAGGTTGGCCTCCAAAAAGGCGTGCAGCGCCTGGCGGGCGGGCTCGGGCTGCTCGCCGTACGGGGCCGACACCAGCACGGCAGCGCCGTCGTCGCTGCCAAACATCAGCTTGACCTTGGCCTGGCGCAGCTTGCCCAGGTAAGCGTTGGTGACCGGCTGGCCGTCGATCCAGAGCCAGTGCCAGACCAGGAAGTTACCCGTCGGACCCTGCATGCGCGACTCGTGCAGCACCAAGGTGCGCGCGCCGAACTGCTCGCTGCGCAGCGCGCCGCCGGCCTCGTGGAATGCATCCTTTTCACCGGCCATGCGGTTGCTCGAACTGATGACGGCCTTGTCGCGCGTCTGGTTGCGGTAGTACCGGACCTTGAGCGCGACCGGTGCCAGGCCGGCTTGGGCAAAGGCGCCGCTGTAGGTGTCGTCGGCCGGCAGGTAGAACGGCAGCCAGGTGTTAAAGGCCGGCGCCGCAGTCCAGGTTCCGGCGACGGCGATGGCGCCCAGCTTGGCCGGGTTCGGGTTAAGCGTGGCGGCGTCGTTGTACTTCACAAAAACAGGCCACAGCGCACACGCAGCCACCACGGCCAGCGCCATGTTGCGCAGCGCGCCGGGGCGGGTGGCGGGGGCGTGGGCGGCGGCGCTGAGGGCCTGCGCTTCGGCGTCGGTGTCCTGGCGCCAGTAGCTGCCGACCCAGAACATCAGGAACATCACCAGGCCAAAAAAGATCCAGCCATAGATCAGGTGGTCCACGCCGGTAGCCAGCGCCATGTCGCTGTAGTGGCCGATCATGACGATCATGTAGGCGCGCAAGCCGTTGGCCAGGATCGGCATCAGGATCGACATGATGATGAACACTACCCGCCGCGTGGTGGAGCGGTAGGTCAGATAGGCGTACAGGCAGCCGATGGTGACCGAGGAAATCAGGTAGCGCACGCCGCTGCAGGCGGTCACCACCGACCAGCTGCCGGTGGGCAGCTCGAAGCGGGTGCCGTTGCGCAGCACGGGAATGCCGGTCGCCTGCACCGCCCAGACGGTAAAGTCGGCGGTAAATTCAATCAGCGGGCCGATGAAGATTTCACCGAACGGCACGGCGAACAGCAAAAACAGCAGCGGAAAGGCGAGCGACCAGGCCAGGCGGCGCCCGAACATGGCCAGCGCGATGACAGGGAACATGGCCACGAAAGCGTACTGCGCGACCACCTGCACTTCGCCCATGCGGGCCAGCATCCAGCCGGCGCCGACCAGCAGCAGCAGGCCGACGGCCGGCCACCATGGCGCGGGCGGCAGCGCCGCAAAATTGGCGCGCCGGCGCCACACCAGCCACAGGCTGATCGGGACGATGATGTAGCCGTGGGCAAAGGTCTCGGAACTGTTCCAGACCTCGACGATGGATTTGGCGGTTGCAAAATAGAACAGGAACGGCGCTAGGAAGGCGAGCGCGATCAGCAGCAGGGCCGTGGTCGGCAGGGCGCGGCTTGCGTCCTTGTCCCTGGCGGCGGTGTCGGTCATCAGCATTCGAGCCTCGCTTCGATGCGCGCAAGGTTGCTTGGCCAGCTGTACTGATGCTCGACCTTGGCGCGCGCGGCGGCGCCCAGGCTGGCGTCTGGCGTCTCGAGGCCGAGCAGGCCCGTGATGGTGGCAATAAACGCGTCGGCGCCGTCGGCCAGCAGCAGTTCACTGCCGGGCGTCGCTTCGATGCCTTCGAGCGCTTGCGGCGAGACGATCACGGGACGGGCCATGGCCATCGCTTCAAGTACCTTGTTCTGAATGCCGCGCGCAATGCGCAGCGGCGCCACGGCGATATCGGCGTGGTGGATGTACGGCCGCACGTCAGGCACGGTGCCGGTGACGATCACGCCTGCCTGCTGCGCGAGCGCCTGCACGGCGGCGGCCGGGCGCGCGCCGACGATGCAAAAGCGCAGCTTCGGCATGGCGGCGTGCAGCTTGGGGAAGACTTCGGCGGCGAACCACTGCACGGCGTCGATATTCGGCCAGTAATCCATGGCGCCGGTAAAAACCAGCACCCGTTCATCCTTGCCATAAGGGCGCTCGTACTGGCGCTTGGGCGAAAAATAGTCGGTGTCGACGCCATTATTGAAAAAGCCGATCTTGGCGTCGCTCTCGGGCGCCAGCGTGCGAAACAGGTCGGCCTCGGGGCTGGAGACGAACAGCGCGGCATCGCACGTCTTGGCGACATGGCGCTCGTAGGCCAGCAGGGCGTCGGCCTCGTGCCGGTACAGCCAGCTCATGGGCCAGGACTTCTTGCCGGCGTACTGGCGCCACTTGTCGGAGTCGACGTCGCACAGGTCGACCACGCGACGCGCCTGCGGATACTTTTCCGCGTACTGCGCCATGGGCGAGGAAAACACCATCACCCGGTCGATCTTGTGCTCGCCCATGGTGCGCGCGACCCAGGCGTGCATGCCGGCGTCGCGGTAAAAGTCATACGACAGCGAGCGGCCGGCGATCAGGCCGACCAGGCTGCGCAATCGCCCGCCCAGCCAGCCCAGCTTGGCGAAGTGGCTGGTGGTGCACATGGCCTTGACGGTCGGCACGTGCTGCCAGTCGTCGGGGTCGTCGACAAAGGTTGCCAGGTGCACTTTGTAGTGCTGCGCCAGGTGCTTGAGCAAGTGGTAGGAGCGGATCTTGTCGCCCTTGTTGGGCGGGTAGGGAATCCGGTGGATCAGCAATAACAGGTTTTCCACGGAATCAGCCCAGGTTCCTGACGATGAACGGGCCAAGGAAATTGGCCAGCCCGATCGGCATTTTTTTCCACATCTTGATGAACAGCTGGTATTTCGGATTCAAGGGATTGTTGTCCGGCAGTTCGGGCGCCGCATACAGGCGGTATTCATACTCGAGCGGGGTGGGCGCAAAGCCCCAGTTCTTCTTGAAGTCGAAGGCGCCCGTGCCCAGCTTGCTGCGGCCAAAGTCGAAGATGCGCACGCCGCGCGCGGCGGCGGCCTGCATCAAGTTCCAATACATGAAGTCGTTGCCGGCGGTTTCGCGCGCGGCCGGCATGCCGCCGCCGTAGTAAGGCAGTACTTCGTCGCGGAAGTAAAAGCTCATCACGGCGCCGATCAATTGTTGTTCGCGAACGATGATGCGGATTTCACACTCGTCGCCAAACACTTCCTTGATGATAAAAAAGTATTTTTTTGGGAAAACCGGCGTGCCCAGGCGGTGAACGCTGCTCGCGTAGCAGGCAAAGAAACGGTCCACGCCCTGGTCGATTTCGCCCGTCAGGCCGAGCTTGATGCCCTTGCGCACCATGGCGCGCTGCTTGCGCGGAATGGCGTTCATGTTTTCTTCATCGTCGCCCGAGATTTCTTTGCGGAACGTGACGTACAAATCCTTGCGCAGCCACTTGCTGTCGTCGGCGTGGGCCGGCACCAGGTTGCGCATTTCAAGGTGGCCCACGCCGAGCTGGCGCGCGAGCTGGTCGGCGGCGTTGTCGAGCAGGGGACGGGCCGCATCGGCGGTGGCGACGATGCCGCCCAGTACGCAAAACGGCAGCGAGCCCAGCCAGTGGCCGAACATGCGGCTTTTCATTTGCGCCAGTGGCAAGATGCCGACGATGCGGCCATCCTGCTCGGCGTAGTAAAACCAGGTCTTGTGGCCGTAGGTGCGCTCGATGATGGTTTGCCAGCCGGCGCGGTGGAAAAAAGTGGCGTCCGGCGTGGCCGCGACAAAGGCGTCCCAGCGCGCGTAGTCCTTCGGCTGCAGCAGGTGCAGCGTGGTGGTGGCGGTGGCAGTGTCAATCATGGTGCTCATGCTGTTACCTTCGCGGCGGGCGCGAGAAAAATGTTGTCCATGCGGTCCCAGGAAAAGTCGCGCGTCAAGGCCTTGATGCGCGCTTCGGTGCGGCCCAGGTTGACGTAATGGCGAAAGCGCGACTTGATGTCGACACCGTCCGGCCTTGGCTGGCCCGGGTCGAGTTCCCACGGGTGGAAATAGAAAATAGCCGACTCGTTTTCTTCGGCGTTGACCTTGCGCATCATCCAGCGCGACAAGGCGTACGGAAACAAACGGAAGTAGCCGCCGCCGCCGGCCGGCAGGTTGCGCTGGCCCAGCTTGACGGTGGTGATCGGAATTTCCAGCAAGCCATCGGCGCCGTTCGGATAAAACGCGAAGCGCGGCGCGTCAGGCATGCCGTAATGGTCGTGCTCGACGGGGTAGATACTTGAGCTGTACTGGTAGCCGGCGTCCAGCAGTGCGTCCAGCGCCCACAGGTTGGCGGTGCCGATCGAAAAGCTGGGCGCGCGGTAGCCGCGCACGCGCTGGCCGGTCAAGTCTTCCAGCAGCTTTTTGCTGCTGGTGATGTCTTGCGTGAATTCGGCCAGGTTCTGGTCGGACGCGCGCAGGTGGCCGTAGCCATGGCTGGCCACTTCATGGCCGGCGGCGGCGATCCGCTTGACCATCGCTGGATAGCGTTCGGCGATCCAGCCCAGCGTGAAAAAAGTGGCCAAGACGCCGCCGTCGGCCATCAGCGCCAAGATGCGTTCGATGTTCGCCTCGACCCGGCATTCGCGCGCAGGCCAGCTGGCGCGGTCGATGTGGGGCGCAAAGGCGGACACCTGGAAATAGTCTTCGACGTCGCACGTCATGGCGTTACGAATCGGCGCGCCAGGTGCGCGCAGTCGGGCAGGGGCTAAGATCATTATTCGTTATTGTGGTTAAGGGGCGTGTTGGCCCCGGCCGGTGTGGCCACGAGTTTTTTGAGGATGTTCAGGACGGACACCACCGACTTTTCCAGGCGCATCAGGCGCTCGTCCATCAGCGGGTTCGATTCCGCCGTCGCCACCGGCGGCGCTGGCGCCGGCACCGGCGCCTGCGCCGGAGCGACCGGGTTGGCGGCGTTGGCGGCATTGACGATGTCGGCCGGGGTGGTCGGCAGTTCAAATTCCTGGGCGATGTCGGCGATCACGGCATTGACTTCGGCTTCGTCGAACGCATGCAGCTCTTCCAGAAAGCCCATCAGCAGCAAACGGTCGCACAAGGTGTTGACCTTGCGCGGGATGCCGCCGCTATTGTGAAAAATTGCCGCGTGCGCCGCGCTTGAAAAGGCCGGGTCGCCTTTCCAGCCGACCGTGCTCAGGCGGTGTTCGATGTAGGCGCGCGTTTCCTCGGCGTCCATCGGGCCCAGGTGGTAGCTGGCAATGACGCGCTGGCGCAGCTGCTGCATGCCGGGGCTGTGCAAGGTGGTGCGAAACTCCGGCTGGCCGATCAGAAAGGTTTGCAGCAGGCACTTGTCGTCGGTCTGGAAGTTCGACAGCATGCGCAGTTCTTCGACCGTGCCCGGTTTCAGGTTTTGCGCCTCGTCGACCACCAGCAGCGCGCGCTTGCCCTGCTCGTCGGACAGGCGCAGGAATTTTTCCAGGCGCGTGAGCAGGTCGGCCTTGCTGACGTTTTCGTAGGGCAGGCCAAAGGCCGACACCACCATGCGCAAGGTGTCGTCCGAGTCGAGGTGGGTATTGACGATGTGGGCGGCGACGATTTGCTCGGACGGCAAATTGTTGAACAGGTTGCGCACCAGCGTGGTCTTGCCCGCGCCTACTTCGCCGGTAATGACAATAAAGCCTTCGCCCTGCGACAGGCCATACTCGAGGTAAGCCATGGCGCGCTTGTGGCCCTTGCTTCCGAAAAAGAAGTGCGGGTCGGGGCGCAGCCGGAACGGTTTGGCCGAAAGGCCATAGAATGATTCATACATCGCGTAGTCGACTCCGCTATAACTGCATGTTGAGAGAAACCGACAACGCGTTTTCGGTGTATCTGGCGCCGGCCGTCAGACCCGAGACACCGCTCACGCGGCGCAGTTCGGCCGAGGCGGCGGTGTTGCGGCCGAGCTGGTGGCGCAGCGTCACGCGCGCCGCCCTGGAACGGGCCTTGAAACCGGTGGTGATCGATTCGTTGTCGGTAATGTCGGCCGCCAGGTTCAGGCTCGAGCGCGGCGACAGGCGATAGCTGGCGGTGGTGCTGAGGCCGACCTGGTTGACGTTGTCATTGATGGTGTCCACCGGGTTGCCCAGCAAAGCGCTGTCGACTCCGCGCACCGACAGCGCTTCGCGCCGCAGCTTGAACAAGGTGACCACGGCGGTGGTGCGCGCCGCGCGCAGCGACATGCTCGCGCGCAGCTGCTTTTGCAGCGAGTAGCGGTTGCTGAAGAAATTCACGTTGTTCAGGTAGCCGGGCGCAATCACTGGCGGCGGCGCGATCACCGGCGGGGCGTCGGGGGTGAACAGGCCGCCCAGGTCGGCCGCGGTGCTGCCGCCGGGTACGCCGCCGGGTACGCCGGGAAGCGGGATGACGGTGCCGGGGAACACGCTGCCGGCGCGCAGGAAGCTGGCGCGCGTGGTGATGACCGAGTCGTCATAGCTGATGTCCCACGAGGTGCGGCGGCTGCGGTGCAGCGCCCTGAACGAGCGGCTCGGGCCGTAATAGCGGTGGCCGGCGCTGGCTTCGACGCTGGTGCGCGCGCTTGGCGTCCAGCGCAAGCCGCCACTGCCCCCGCCCCCGCCATTGGCGCCGCCGACCGCTTCGTAATCGTAGTCGTCGTAAAAGCCGGCTGCGGTCACGGCCAGGGTCGGGCGCAGCTGGTAGCTCAGGTTCAGGCTGGCCATGCGGATGGTGCTGTCGTTGCGGACCCTGTCGTGAATTTTTTGTTCGGACGCGGCCAAGCTCCAGCCCAGGTCATCCCAGTGGCGGCCGCTGGCAAGGCGAGCCGAGAGCGTGTCGCCGGTGGTGCTGCCCAGGCCCGAATTGCCGGCATCGACCGAGTCGTGCAGGTAGCGCAGTTCGGAGCGGGCGATGCGTCCGAAGCGGTTCACGATGTAGGGGCTGACTTGCCAGGTGCGCACGTTGGCGCTGTTGGTGTTGGCGTACTCGTTGGACGACACTTGCGGGCCGAACGGGGAAATGCTTTGCAGGCGCATGCTGGCGCTGCCGTCGACAAATACCATGTCGTCGACCAGCTCGGCCTTGGCGGCCGCGTTCAGCTGGCTCGACGAACGGCGCGTGCCGTAGTCCGCGCCCGTGTGGGCGTACAGGTGCGCCTGGTACTGGCCGTTAAGCTTCAAGCGGCGGCCCTTGTGGCTGACCACCACGCCCGGCGAAATATCGGTCATGAACTGGCCGTGGGCGCGGTTCGACGGCTGCAGCGTGACGTTGTCGCTGTAGGTTTCGCGCACGTCCAGCGTGGGCACGATGTGCCAGTTGTTGTAGCTGGTCTTGGCGACGTCGAGCCCGGCAATGCCGCGCTGGATGCTGTCGAGATCGACCGCGCGCGCGGCGGGTGCGAAGCACATGGCCGAGAATGCCGATATAGCCGATATAGCCGATATAGCCGACAGCGCCGACAGCGCCAGCGGACGTCCCCAGGCCAGTGCGACCGCGCGCGACAGCTTAGCCATAGTGGTAGTCATACGTTTCTTCCACGCCAGGAAATTCGCGCGTCTTGTTATAGATCAGATTGACGTTGGCCAAGCCGTCAAGCTGGCGCAGCGATTCCTTGACCGCGTGCTGGGTCGTGGTTTCGGCTTCGACCACGACCACGATCTGGCCCATGTGGCTGGCCAGCACGTGCGCTTCGCTCGTGAGCAGCAGCGGCGGCGAATCGAAAATGACGATCCGGTCCGGATAGCGGTTGGCGATTTCGGTGACAAAGGCACTCATCGTCTGGCTGGCCAGCAGCTCGGTGGCGCGCGCATTGCTCGCGCCCGCCGGCAGGATGCTGAGCGTATCGACGTTGGTGCGCAGCATGACGTCGCCCATGTCAACTTTGTCGTCGAGCAAAATATCCATCAGACCGCGCTGGGCCGGCAGGCCGAGCACGCGCAACACGGAAGGGCGGGCCACGTCGGCGTCAACCAGCAGCACCGTGTGGTCCAGTTCCATGGCAATGCTCATGGCCAGGTTGATGGCGCAGTAGGTCTTGCCTTCGCCCGGCAGCGAGCTGGTAATCATGATCAGGTTGCCCGGCTTGTCGCCCGGCTGGCGCTCGGCAAAGGCTTTCTTGATCAGGGGACGCTTGATGATGCGAAAGTCTTCCAGCAGCGCCGTGCGCCCGCTGGCGGCGGTGACCATGCCGGAGTCGCGCATGTGCGCCAGATCGAGTTCGATCCGCTTGGCGCCCTGGCGCGGGGGCGCGGGCGCCTCGGCTGCGGGTGCGACGGGAACGGGCCCTGCTGGCGTTGCGGGAACGAACGCCGCTGGCGCTGCGGCCACCGCGGCGGCGCTCGCTGCTGCAACTGCCGTCTCGGGCGGCGCTGCCATCTCGCTGGCGGCCGCGCTGGCCAGGGCTGCGTGTTTCTGGTCCAGCGAACGCTGGGCTGCTTTTTCGATAATGCTCACAATATCCCCCGGTTACTTCGGTTAGACCAGAGGTCTGATGAGTATGGCCGCCATCACGGTGCCGTAGGCGCCGAACAGCCCGAACACCGCGGCCGCCAGGCCGTACAGGCGCTTTTTCTGGCGCGCTTTCTGGGCCGGCGTCCAGTTCATGCTGATCGAACCGAGAATCGGTACGCCCGTCACGTCGCGCAGCGCGGCCTGGCTGAGGAAGGTCGGACGGAATTGGCTCATCAGCAAGGCGACGCCCAGGCCGGCGCCCAGCGCCATCACAAACACGACCGAGAACAGGCGCGCGCGATTCGGGCCGACCGGCTTGGACGGCACGGTGGGCGGGTCGATCACGCGAAAGGTCAGCATGTCGGTGGCCGAACTCAGGTCGCCCGACAGCTTGGCCGATTCGCGCCGCTCCACCAGCTTCTGGTAATTTTCCTTGTTGACCGTGTAGTCGCGGTTCAGTTGCGAGAGCTGGGCTTCGACTTCCGGCGCGGCCGTGCTCTGGGACTGCATGCGCGCCACGCGCGACTGGTATTCGGCGACGCGGGCGCGCAGCGAAGCCACGTGCGCTTCAGCTTCGGACAAGGAAATTTTCAAGGTTTGCAGCATCGGGCTGTAGCTCGCGCCCGGGTCCGAACTTGGCACGCGGGTGCGCGCTTCTTCGCGCTTTTGCGCCTGCAACTGGGACAGCAAGCGCTTGGCGCTGATGATGTCTGGGTGCGCTTCGGTGTATTGCATGTGCAGCGCGTCGAGGTTTTTGTTGACGGCCGCGATGCGTTCGTCGAGCTCGGGATTGGCCATCATGGCCGGCTTGCCCGGCGTGCCGCCGCCGCCGATCTGGCGCACGATAGCGTTGCGCGCCTGCTCGGCTTCGTTCAGCTCAAGGCGTGCCTGGCTGAGCTGGTCGGTGGCGGCCACCACGCTGCTCGAATAATCGTTGCCGCCGCGCGGCAGCAAGCCCATGTTCTTGATCTTGAAATCCTTGAGCGCGTTTTCGGCCGCGCTCAGCTTTTCTTCATACGACTTGATTTGCTCGTCGATGAATTGCACGGCCTTTTCGGCATCCTGCTTCTTGCCGCCGAAACTGCCTTCGACGAAAATGGTCAAGAGCGAGCGCACCACTTCCTTGCCCAGCTTGGGGTTGGGGTTGTTGTAGGTGATGGTGTAGATGTCGTCGCGCTCGGTGCCGAGAATCTTGATGTTCTCGATCAGCTCGTCGATCTTCTTTTCTTTTTGCTTGGCGTTCTGGTTGGTCAGGTCCAGGTCGACCATGCCCATGACGCGCTCGACGTTGGGACGGCTGATCAGGGTGCGGCGCATGAACATGACCTGGGTGTCGAGGTTGGGCAGGGTGGTCATGCCGGCCAGCAGCGGCTTGAGCACGCTCTGGGTATCGACATACACGCGCGCCGACGCCTGGTAATCGTTGGGGAGCGAATACACAACGCCCCAGCCGACCAGGGCCACGACCCAGGAAATGGCAATCGCGTACCAACGGTACTTGCCAATCGCCTTTAAAAAAGTCAGTATTACGGCTGTCAGTTCTGCCATCTTGTCAATCTCGCCATCAAAGAATGCTGGAGCAGGCGCGTGCGCCCGGCTGGGTTGAAATACCGGCTATCATCGCCTGCACTGGGAAGCAATTGCAATTGCGCTGGAAAATTTCGGTAGAGCTTGCCTGCGATAACTTGCGCCATCCCATCTTGCTGCTAGGTTGCCGCGTGCTAAGTATTCAGGCGTTTCGCGCGTTGTTTAAATAGCAGCTTAAGTGTCGCATGATACAACAAGACGATGCTTTCGATTAATCCTAACGAATCCTCCCCAGCCTGCGGTCCAGCCCGAAAAACCACCTGGCAGCGACTCCGGCGAAGCCAAAATGCCAACATTGTATTGTCGTGCAACCAAAAGCGCCATATATAATGCAGAATCGACCAGAGACAAGCTCAGCTGGCGATCAATCAACTAGCGGTAAATGCTTCCGCCCCCAGCCCACTCAGGAGAATACGCCAATGCCACTTCGACTGCTGAGTTTGTGGTTGTTCTGTTGTGTTCCATGTTGTGTTCTTACATCCGCCGTCGCGGCCGATTTTCCGCACACCATTGCCAGCGTTAAAAAATCCCTGGTCGCGGTCGGCACTTCGCAGAAAACCCGCTCGCCCGCGGTGCGTTTTAACGGTACCGGCTTTGTCGTCGGCGACGGCTTGTCCGTCGTCACCAATGCGCACGTGCTCCCCGCCGCGCTGGACGGCGAAGCCTTCGAGACCTTGGGCATTGTCATTGCCCACGGCGAAGAATTTGAATTTCGCCAGGCCACGGTGGCGGCGGTTGACCGCGAACACGACCTGGCGCTGCTGGTGTTCGCGGGCGCGCCGCTGCCGGCGCTGCAGCTGGGCGAACCGGCCCAGATGGCCGAAGGCAGGGAGCTGGCGTTCACGGGCTTTCCGCTGGGCATGGTGCTGGGACTGCATCCGGTGACGCACCGCGCGCTGCTGTCGGCTATTACGCCGGTGGTCATGCCTTCGCTCACCTCAGGCAAGCTGGGCGCCGGCGCCATCGTCCAGCTGCAGCGCGCCCGCTTTCCCGTCTACCAGCTCGACGCCACGGCCTACCCCGGCAACAGCGGCTCGCCCCTGTACGACCCGGAGACGGGCATCGTGTATGGCGTCATCAATATGGTGTTCGTCAAGGGCTTAAAGGAGAGCGCCATCACCAGTCCGAGCGGCATCACTTACGCCGTGCCGGCGATGCATGCGCGTGAATTGATGCAACCCAAATCGGCGGCCGGGAAATAATTCTGCTGTGCGGTGAGGCGAAGAGCGCAGTGTTTGGTTTACAATAGCGCAGGATTTGCTATTGAAAAAACAATTGAATAATGGAAACTATTCCGTTTGGATGTAGTTTCAATGTACACAACACTACGGCAGGGCTCAGCGCCGCTGTCGCAACGAGGACTGCCATGCATAACACGACCAACAACAAGATCAATGTGACTGCGTTTACTAGTTTTAATCCCACCATCAAACGCCTGGCCTGCATGGCGCTCGCCCTGTCGGCCCTGGTGCTGAGCGGCTGCGCGTCGCGCGCACCCATGGTCAATGCCGCCGACAACTCGACCGCGCCCCAGCACGATTACCTGATCGGCCCCGGCGACAGCATCAGCATCAATGTCTGGCGCAATCCCGAAGTGTCAATGGCGGTGCCGGTGCGCCCCGACGGCAAGATCACCACGCCGCTGGTCGAGGACTTGCAGGCGTCCGGCAAGACCGCCACTGAGCTGGCGCGCGACATTGAAAAGGCGCTCGGCAAGTACATCCAGCAACCGGTGGTGACGGTGATCGTGACCGGCTTTACCGGCACCTACGGCGAGCAGATCCGCGTGATCGGCCAGGCCGCCCGTCCGCAGGCGCTCGCCTACCGGCGCGACATGTCGCTGATGGATGTGCTGATCGCCGTTGGCGGCGTGACGGAGTTTGCCTCGGGCAACAAGGCGAGTGTCATCCGCAAGGTCGATGGCAAGCTGCAGAAAATGCCGGTGCGCTTGAACGACCTGATCAAGGAAGGCGATATCTCGGCGAACATGTCGATGCGCCCCGGTGATGTGCTTGTCATTCCAGAAAGTTTCTTTTAAGATTACACTCTCGCTGTCGGGCAACTTTACACTTGTCCGCGCCGGCGCCTTGGGTCAGTCTGCACAAGCTGGTCACCCTTTGCCGTAACTTGTTGATTTTAATCAGCTACTGCATGCGCCAGTGTTGTCATGGAATGAAGCTTGCTTACTTCCAGGAAAAATATTGCACCTGCCGTCAGGCAGTGTCTCGCTTTCATGCTTGCCGCGACGGCTTGCGCACTTGAGGAAATGCACCATGGTCAAACGCGATTCACCAGACGACAATGCGGGCGCGAACGCACAAGCCGACATTGCCGCGTTGACGCCGCAAGGCGCGGCGCGTCGCCGCGTGGCGGGATTGGGTGTATCGGGTGTCTTGATGACCGTCGCCAGCAGCGGCGCGATGGCCCAGGTGGTGTGCAAGTCGCCGTCGGGCGCGCTGTCGGGCAACTTGAACAGCCATGCGCCGGAATTGACCTGCGCCGGCGCCAAGCCCGATTGGTGGGCCAAGCATTTGCCGTCCAACGTCAAGGCCAATACCAAGTTCTACAAACTGTTTCCGACCAACGACAAGGTCGGCAACATGAATCTGTCCACCGTGCTGGCCGAGCGGGCCCATAACGGCACTGCCAGCGTACCGGCGCTGATCCTGGCGACCTGGTTCAACGTGACGGTGTCGCCGCCGAAGGTGACGGTCATGACGGCGCAAGCGGTCAAGGACATGTGGGCCAACTACGATCGCAACAATCCGTTTTATCGTCCGGGCAATGGCAGCCAGGTCTGGACCAGCGAACAGCTGGCCGACTACCTGCGTTCGACCCAATACTGATGACGCCGGCGGCGCGCGCCCGGTAGGGGCCGTCCATGCGCATGTGGCAACTCAGGCCCGGCCAAACCCTGCGCGCGCGCCGGTTTGGCGATGAAACCGTCCTTTTCAATGACCTCTCGGGCGACACCCACTTGCTGGGCGACAGCGCCATGCACCTGCTCGGATTGCTTCAGACGGCGCCCCGGTCGCAACAGCAAGAGCAATTGCTCGACGCGCTGTGCGACGTACTCGGGTGCGCGCGCGGCCCCGCCGTCGACGCCGATGCCGGCGCCGTGCTCGCACAGCTGGCGGCGCTGTCGCTCATTGAGCGCGCCTGATGGCCACCGTTTCGTCGCTGAGCGCCGCCGAACTGCGCGGCCGCCTCGCCGGCCCCGGCATCTACCTGCGGACGGGCAGCTTTGTCACGCTGCTGCGTTCGTCCGTGGCGCACGTGGCTGACGGCATCGGTCTCTTGTACGCCGACTATCCGCTGGAGGACGCGCCCGGCTTTGCCGATTTTCATGTCAACCTGGACCAGGCGGGCGGCCTGCGGCGCTGGTTCAGGCGCCAGGTTGTTTTCAAGAATGACGGCCACGCCCCGTTCAAGCCGCTGCCGCTGGACCAGGCCTTTCCCATGTTCGAATGGTCGATGAACTGGTGCGTGTCGAGCCGCGCGCACGACTGCCTGATCATCCACGCCGCCGTCATCGAACGCGACGGCGTGGCCGCGCTCTTGCCGGCCCCGCCCGGTTCGGGCAAGAGCACGCTGTGCGCGGCGCTGGTGCTGCGCGGCGGCTGGCGCTTGCTGTCCGATGAATTGACGCTGGTGCGCCTGAGCGATGGCTTGATCGAACCGCTGCCGCGCCCGGTCAGCCTGAAGAACGCGTCGATCGAGGTGATCCGCGCCTGGGCGCCAGAAGCTGTGTTCAGCCGCGCCGTGCACGACACCAACAAGGGCACCGTGGCCCACGTCAAGGCGCCGTCGGCCAGCGTGGCGCGCGCGCACGAGGCCGCCCGCGCCGGCCTGATCGTGTTTCCGCAGTATGTGGCCGGCTCGAGCGCCGTGCTCGAACCCATGGCCCGGGGGCGCGCTTTCATGCAGGTGGCCGACAACGCCTTTAACTACAGCACGCTGGGCGGCGCGGGTTTTGATGCGCTGGGCGAGCTGGTCGCCGGCAGCGCCAGCTACCGCTTCCGCTACGCCAGCCTGGACGAGGCCATCGACACCTTTGCGCGCCTGGCCGCGCTCGCTGCATGAGCGCGGTGATGGCCCCGCCGCTGCTGGTGACGGTGCTGCGCGCGCCAGGCAGCATGGCGCACCTGGCGCTGCCCGAGTGGGACTTGCTGCTGCGCCAGGCGCTGGCGGCCAACCTGACGGCCACGCTGTACTGCCTGGCGCTGGAGCATGGGTTGCTGGACGCCATCGCGCCCGCACCGCGCCGCCACCTGGCCTGGGCCGGTACGCTGGTCAAGCGGCACGGGGAGGGCGTGCGCTGGGAAGTGGACCGGATCGGCGCGGCGCTGGCCGCCATCGAGGTGCCGCTGTTGCTGCTCAAGGGGGCCGCTTATGTGATGGCGGACTTGCCGCCGGCGCAGGGGCGGCTGTTTTCGGACGTCGACATTTTGGTGCGGAGGGAAGACATCGACCTGGTGGAATCGACGTTGATGCTGGCCGGCTGGTTTTCGCAGCACCAGGATGCCTACGACCAGCGCTACTACCGGCTCTGGATGCATGAAATTCCGCCCATGCGGCACATGCAGCGCGCCAGCATGATCGACGTGCACCACGCGATTTTGCCGCTGACGGCGCGCGCGCGGCCGGACCCGGCCAAATTGCGCGCCGCCGCCGTTACGCTGGCAGGGCAGGGTGCAGTGAAGGTGCTGGCGCCGGTCGACATGGTGCTGCACAGCGCCACGCACTTGTTTTATGACGGGGAATTCGACAAGGGCTTGCGCGACCTGCTCGACCTGCACCGGCTGCTGCTGCACTTCGGGGCCGCGCCGGGTTTCTGGGAACTTCTGGCGGCGCGCGCGCACGAACTGCAATTGGGCCGGCCACTGTTGTATGCGCTGCGCTACTGCGCGCGCGTGCTGGAAACGCCGGTGCCGGCGGCCGTGGGCGCCGCGCTGGGGCCGGCTGCGCCGAATGCAGCCTTGCTGGCGCTGATGGACGCGCTGTTTTTGCGCGCCTTGATGCCGGCGCACCCGAGCTGCAGCGGCCCGCTCTCCGGTCTGGCACGCCGGCTGCTGTACGTACGGGGCAATTGGCTGCGCATGCCGCCGCTGCTGCTGGCGCGCCATTTGTTTCACAAGGCATTCATTTCGCCCAAGGTAAACTCCGGCTAAGCCCTTGGCTACAAGGTCGGAAAAGGCCAACGGCCGCATTCCGACAAGTGCCGTCGGCGGCTCCTGTCGGAATGCGGCAGTTGGCCTTTTCCGACCTACAGGACACTGTTACGCCACGCTTTTACAGCTGCTTGAGCAGTGCGCGCGCTTCGTCCATCTGGGCGAACGGCTTGCCGTCGGCCAGTGCCTTGTCCAGTTCCTTGCGCGCGCGCGCCTTGTCGCCCGACTTGTTCAAGGCCCCCGCCAGGTGGTAACGGATGTCATTGGCCTGCGGCGCCTTGGCGGCCGCTTTTTCCAGCAGCGGCAAGCCGCGCTTGACGTCGCCCTGTTCCACCAGCATCCAGCCCAGCGTATCCATCAGGGCGGCATTGTCGGGCGCGATTTTATTGGCCTGTTCGGCGGTCGGCAGTGCGCGCGGATCTTTTTCCTGCTGGTAGGCCCAGGCCAGGTTGTTGAGCACCAGCGGGTTATCCGGGCTGCGCTTCAAGATGGCCTCGAAATTGGCGATCGCCGCCTTGTACTGCTTGGCCGCAAGCTGGGTTTCGGCCGCGTACAGCATCACGGCCGGCTCGCCCGGCTTGTCCTTCAGGTACTGGGTCAGCTGGACGTCCGCTTCCTTGGCCTTGCCGTTCTGGCGCAAGGCCTGGTTCACCTTGAGCATCAGCTGCGCCGACTTGGCCAGGCCGTAGGCTTGCTGGTAAGATTTGAGCGCCAGCTCCGGCTTTTTTTGCGCCTGCAGCAAGTCGCCTTCGACCGCGTAATACACGGCGCTGGACGGCTCTTCCTTCTGCAGGCGGTGCACCACGGCCAGCGCTTCGTCCGGTTTGCCGCGGCGCAGTTCCAGGTCGACCAGCGCCAGCTTGGCCTGGACGTTAGCCGGTTCGAGGGCGATGGCGCGCTTGATGTCGTCGGCGGCCAGCGCTTCATTTTTAAGCAGCCTGTGCACCGACGCCAGGCGCAGCTGGGGCTTGGCCGACTTCGGCAGCAGCGCGGCCAGCTTGCTGTAGGTTTCGAGGGCGCCGGCGGCATCATTGTTGGCCACCTGCGCCTGGCCGAGCATGTCGGCCAATTCCGGATTGGTCGGGTTGGCAACCTGCAGCTTGCGCACCAGCGTGAGCGCCTTGGCCTTGTCGCCGCTTTTCATGTAGTAGGCCGCCAGGCGCATGCCAGGCTCGGGCGTGTCCGGGTTTTCGGCGGCGGCGCGCTCGAGCCAGACCAGCGCTTGCGGCATGTTGCCTTGCGAGCCGGAAAGTTCGGCCAGCGCCGTCATGGCGGCGATATTCTTTTTGTCGAGCGCGACAAACGCTTCCAGGCGCTTGCGCGCGTCTTCAGGCTTTTTATCGGCCAAGTCCATCTGGGCCAGGTTGGAGACGGGCGCAAAGTAGCTCGGCTGCAGCTGGGCGGCGCGGGCAAAGGCGGTGCGCGCGGCCGGCATGTCGCTACGCGACAGGTGCACGCCGCCTTTCATGTTCTGGACCAGCGCGTTGTCGGGCTGTTCCTTTTCCAGCGCCAGCACGGCGGCCAGGGCCTTGTCGTACTGCTTCATGCCAAGCGCGGTGCGCACCAGCGTGATGCCGGCCGCCTGCGATTTAGGGTCGAGCGTGGTGGCCAGTTCCATCTCGGTGACGGCTTGCTCTTTCTGGCCCTGGGCCAACTTGCTCATGCCGAGCGAGGTGCGCAACGCCGCCGCCTTGGGCGCGAGCACGGCGGCGCGGGTGAAGTATTCCTCGGCCTTGCCGAACTCGCGCGCCTGCATGAACGATTCGCCGGCCAGCGCCAGCAGTTGCGGGTCTTCGGACGGCAGCTTGAGTGCCGGCGCCAGCGTGGCGGCGGCCTCGTCCGGGTGGGCCGCGCGCAGCTGGGTGGTGGCCAGCAGCTTGCGTGCGTACAAGGTGTCGGGGAATTTCTCGAGGTATTTCTTGAGGTGCTGTTCGGCCTGCTCAAGCTGACCCAAGTTCAGTTCGATGGCGCCCGACAGCAGCACGCTGGGCATGTGTTCCGGCACGCTGCGCAGCACCTTTTGCACCGCTTCCAGCGCGACTTCGTTTTTGCCCTGCGTAAAGTCGAGCAAGGCTTGGGTGTAGGTGACGATCAAGCTGTTCGGGGTGGTCTTTTTGGCCGCGTCGATGTCGGCCTTGGCCAGGTCGAACTTGCCCATGCCAATTTCGAGGTACGCCTTTTCAAGGTGGGCGCTGCGGTGCGCCGGGCGCAGCGCGAGCACCTGGTCGTAGGCGGCGAGCGCGTCGGCCTGCTTGCCCTGGCGCGTGGCCAGCATGGCTTTGAACATCCACACGTCCGGGTTCTTGCCGTCCTTGGCCAGCGCCTGGGCGGCGTAGCGCTCGCCCGCCTCGGTATCTTTGATGGTGAACGCATGCGAGGCCAGGCCCAGCAGCGCGGCGCTGTCGTCCGGCTTGGCCTTGAGGGCGGCCTCGAACGCTTCCTTGGCCTTGTCGGGCTGGTTCAGGGCCAGAAAAGCGTTGCCGCGCTGGACCAGCAACGGCGCGCCGGCGCTGGCGGCGGCGGCATCGGTTTCGGTGACCAGCTTCTGAAATTCGCCCTGCCCCAGCAGCGCCGTGGCCAGGCCCGGCAGCACTTGCGCCGCGGGCGCGCCCAGGCTGGCCGCCTTGCGCAATTCTTTTTCGGCCGAGGCGCTGTCGCCCATCTCGTTGTAGAGCGCGCCCAGCGACAGGCGGATCGTCGCATCTTCGGGGCTCTTGGCCGCCGCATTTTTCCACTGGATCAGCGCGGCCTTGTTATCGCCTTTTTGCTGGTAGCTCTTCGCTTCGCCAACCAGGGTGGCGGCCGAATCGGCACGGTGGCAGCCCCCCAGCGTGGCGAGCAGCACGGCGCTCGAGACCAGGGCAGCGGTGAGGGTCAGCTTGTGTGCGTTACGCGGCATGTTGCATCCTTGAATATGTAGCGGGAATCGGTCGAGCCAGCATAGTGACATGGGAGCTGGTTAAAAGGCAACAGCATACGCAGGCGTGCGCGTATGCACGCTGGGTTGGCGCGGGGCTAAGCTGCTAAGCCGCTAACCCGCTAACCCGCTAACCCGCTAAGCCGCTAAGCCGCTACTCCGGCTTGCGCAGGCGGCCGAGCAAGGCTTCGACGCTTTCGCTGACCGGTAGCCCGTGGCGGCGCAGCAATTGCAGGTGCAGCACCAGGTTTTCGAGCACCAGCTTGGCCGACACCGCCAGCAGCGTGAGCAGTCGGTCTTCGGTGCTGAAGTTTTCCATGGCGCCCGCCATGTCGCACAGATGCGCAGCCACCAGTTGGCGCAATTCCTGTTCGCCGAAGGGCAGGTCGGCGAAATCGATGGGGTCTTCCGTTTCCACTTCCAGCATCAGGGCGGCGAGTTCTTCAGGTTTGATGGGCATGGCGCTCTCCGGTTTGCAAGGAACATCCGCGTTGGAATCTTGTTATTCCCCATTCTAGGGCAATCGGCGACAGGCTCGCCGATCCGCGCTAGAATCGGGCCATGGCGCGATTGATTTTTACGCAACAGTTGGCCCGTTTTACCGCCGTGCCGCAGGTTGACACTGTGGCGCCGACGCTGCGTGCGGGCCTGGAGAGCGCGTTTGCCGCCAATCCGTTGTTGCGCGGCTATGTGCTCGACGAACAGGGCCACTTGCGCGAAAACGTTGTTGTTTTCATCGATGGGCGTCGCTGCGCCGAACGGGTATTGCTGGCCGATGCGCTGGCCCCTGATTCCACCGTGTATATATTGCAGGCACTTTCCGGAGGCTGACATGGAGGCTGACATGAGCGATCGGGCATTCCTTTCGACCCGCAAGGGCTTGTTCGAACTGGTGCGCGGCAGCGCCGGCTAAGCTGTGGAAGCGCGCCATTTTCTGGGCGAACCGGTCGCGGTCGCGCTGTCCGACGGGCGCGACGGCGCGCTGTACGCGGCGCTCAACCTGGGTCATTTCGGGGTCAAGCTGCATCGCCGCGACGTGGGCGGCGCGTCCGGCAGCAACGCCGGCTGGACCGAGATTGCCACCCCCGCCTATCCTGTCAAGCCGGACGACAGCGCCGACCCGCTCGAGTGGAAAAACAAGCAGATCTGGGCGCTGGCAGCGGGCGGGGCCGATCAGCCGGGCGTGCGGTGGGCAGGCACGCTGCCCGGTGGCCTGTTCAGGTCGAGCGACCGCGGCGACTCGTGGGAACTGGTGCGCGCACTGTGGGACGTGCCGCAGCGGGGCGAATGGTTCGGCGGCGGCTACCACGTGCCGGGCATTCACAGCATCAGCGTTGACCCGCGCAACAGCGCGCGCGTGCTGGTGGCCGTGTCGTGCGGGGGCGTGTGGCGCACCGAGGATGGCGGCGCGAGCTGGGTCGTGTCGTCCACCGGCATGCGGGCCGACTACATGCCGCCCGAGCTCAACGAGAATGAAGCGGTGCAGGATCCGCACCGCGTGGTGTGCTCGGCGGGCAGTCCCGACGTCTTGTGGTGCCAGCACCCTAACGGCATCTGGCGCTCAAGCGACGGCGGGCGGCGCTGGGAAGAAACCACCGGCGTGCCGGTCTCCAACTTCGGCTTTGCCGTGGCGGCCCATCCGCACGACGGCAACACGGCCTGGTTCGCGCCGGCCGAAGCGGACCAGCGCCGCATTCCCGTCGACTGCGCGCTGGCGGTGACGCGCACGCGCGACGGCGGGCGCAGCTTCGAGGTCTCGCGCGCCGGCTTGCCGCAGGAGCAATGCTACGACCTGGTGTACCGCCACGGCCTGGCCGTGTCCGGCGACGGCAACAGCTTGCTGATGGCCTCGACCACGGGTGGTGTGTGGGTGTCAAGCGACGCGGGCGAGAGCTGGCAGACGGTGTCGAGCATGATGCCGCCGGTGTATGCGGTCTGCTTCGCGGCGTCGAACTGAACGACACTGTGGTGGCGGCGCTACATGCGTTATTCTGGGGATTTTTCGCGGGCACGGGCGTTTTTGGCGCTTTGAAACCGGTTTGGGGTCATTTTTGCACCACAGCCGGGATTGCATGACGCTCATGGAAAACGGCGATGCCATTTGTTGGTGCGTGGCAACTTATTATGTGTTTGCCGTATATCCGATATTGAAACAATCAATGAAACATTAATGCTGCGGTGCGGTATCTTTTAAATCGTCAGCTGACCCCAGCGACGATTCTGGAGCATGTGCTCTTCGAATCTTATCCAGATTCCCAGGAGGTTTTATGTTGTCTACCAAGCCACGCGCCGCCCTCGCCACCGTCGTCGCCGTTTTCGCCGTCCTGTCCCTAAGCGCCACCGTGCCCGCCATGGCAGCGGGCAGCAGCGCGCCACGCATCAATCAAGCCGACTGCGAAGCGCCGTACTTTCCTGCTCGCTGGCACGATGACGCCGATGGCGCCAGCGTCGTGGTCGGCTACCTGATCGGCGCCGACGGCAAGGTCATCGACTCGAAAATCGTCCAGTCCAGCGGCGTGGCCCATATCGACCGCGCATCCGAACGCGCCGGCGCACGCTGCACCTTCGTGCCGGCCCAGGGCCGCACCGTTGAAGCGGCATGGACCAAAGTAAAATATGCATGGGTTGTCAACTGAGTGTCGCCGCTGTAACACCGGTCGGCTAGTCCCTGGCGGACCTTGACTGACCGGTGAGGGTGGGGCGTTGCTATAATTGCAGGCTATGTCCACATTGCCCATGCAAGCGACGCCATGAACTTGAAGAGCCTTGCCCGAAATCTCGGGATATCAAAGACCACCGTCAGCCGCGCTTTGAATGGCTATCCTGAAGTGAATGTGCTCACGCGCGAGCGTGTCATGGCCGCCGCCAAAGAGGCCGGTTACGAACCCAATCCCATGGCGCGCAGCCTGGCCGTGGGCCGCACCAATGTGTTCGGCATCATTTACCCGCTGTTGCCCAGCGACCTGGCCGATCCGATGTTCCTGGACGTGGTCGGCGGCATGTCGGCCGCGCTTGAAAAGTGCAAGATGAACCTGATCATTGCGCCCGTCTCCCAGCAAAATGAGTTGCCGTCTTACGAACAAATGGTGCGCGGGCGCCGCGTGGACGGCCTGGTGGTCAGCCGCACACTCGTCAACGATGAGCGCATTGCTTACCTGCTCAAGAAGAACTTTCCCTTTGTCGCCCACGGCCGCACCGAGGTCGACCAGCCCTACGCCTGGTTCGACTTCGACAACCAAGCGGGCATCACACTGGCTTGCCGCCACCTGCTGGCGCTGGGCCACCAGCGCATCGCCATGATCAGCGCGCCGCTGGCCTTCAATTTCGCGCGCCAGCGGCGTGACGGTTTTCTGGACTGCATGCGCGCCGCCGGCCTGGCGGTCGATCCGGTCCACCTGGCCGACAACACGCTCGACCGCCGCTCCGGCTACCAGGCCATGCAGCAATTGCTGGCCAGCTCGCCACGTCCCAGTGCCGTGATCGTCGACAACCATTTGTCCGGCGTGGGCGCGGTGCGCGCGCTGCTTGACGCCGGCATTGCCATCGGCGAGGAAATATCCGTCATCGTCTGGGGCAGCGTCGAAGATTCGCTGGTGGGCTCGAACGTCACCACCATCGACCAGCCCGACAGCGACAAGGCCGGCGCCCTGATGGTCGAGATGTTGCGCGCGGTGGTGGGCGGTGCCGATCCGGCCAGCCTGCACGTGCTGTGGCAACCGACGCTGCTGGCCGGGCAGACTGTGGGACCCTGCCCGCAGCGATTTTGTTGACCTCGCTGCTAACACTACTGCTGCCGCTGTTCTTGCTGACCGCGCTGGGCTGCGCGCTGGCCCGGACGCGCTTGCTGGCGCCCTCCTGGCAGGCGGACTTGACCGAGCTGACCGCCAAGGTGTTCATTCCCGCCTTGTTGTTCAGCGGCGCCAGCAAGAACGGCATTCCCGCCTCCATGTCGTGGCAAACCCTGGCCGCTTTTTTCATTCCCTTGCTGCTGCTGTTTTTGGCGGCCGCCTTCGGCCTGCGGCGCCAGCGCGCCGGCGCCGCGCGCGCGCTGGCGGCCACCTATTCAAATACCGTGTTTGTCGGCATTCCCGTGCTGGCCCGATCGTTCGGTCCCGACAGCCTGCAGTACGCCTTTCCCGTGATCGCTTTTCACAGCCTGGTCGCGTTTACCTTGTATTACCTGGCCGCTTCCCACGCGAGCGGCGCCGCCAAACTGTCCGC
Organism: Massilia sp. TSP1-1-2; assembly: GCF_049896185.1. Taxonomy (NCBI): domain Bacteria; kingdom Pseudomonadati; phylum Pseudomonadota; class Betaproteobacteria; order Burkholderiales; family Oxalobacteraceae; genus Massilia; species Massilia sp. TSP1-1-2. Next base: position 218,017 of record NZ_JAFCTU010000003.1, on the reverse strand, counting down.
ATCGCTATGGAACGTGGTCAGCAATCCGATTGTCGTGAGCCTGATGCTGGGACTGGCCTGCAATGGCGCCGGACTGGCGCCGGCCGCGCCGCTGGCGGCGGTCCTGGCGCTGCTGGCCGGCGCCGCGCTGCCGTGCGCCTTGCTGGCGCTGGGCGCCTCGCTGGCGACGTTTCGCGTCGATCACTGGCTGGAGACGGGCGCGACCGTGGCCGCCAAGCTGCTCCTGCTGCCGGCCTGCGTGCTGGGCATGGCGTTGCTGGCGTTTGGTCTGCCGCCGGCGGCGACCTCGGTGCTGGTCGTGATCGCCGCCTGCCCGGTGGGCGTGAACGCCGCCGCGCTGGTGCAGGCCGACGGCGAGGACGCGGGCGTGGTCAGCTCGGCCATTTTGCTCTCGAGCGTACTGTGCATGGCCACCCTGCCATTCTGGATCTGGATCGTAAGCGCCTTGTAGAAGGTAATTACCATCGATTACAATCAGTGACGGTAATTACTTGAAAGCGCGTTAAACCATGGTAAAACCTGAACAAGCCATCAGCTGGCACTACCCCCGTTCCGACCTGGCCGCCAGCTACCTGGACACGCTGCAAGCAGGCTTGATCTCGTCGATGGTATTGTTTGCCCCGCGCCGCAAGGGCAAGACGGAGTTCGTGCTGGAAGACTTGCTGCCTGCGGCCGAGGCGGCAGGCTACCGCACCGTGTACTGCAGCATGTGGCAAAACCGGTCCGACCCGCTCGGCTCGCTGCTGCTGGCGCTGACCAACGCGGCCAAGCCCAAGACCTTCGGCGAGCGCTTGCAGGACCGCATCTTCCGGCCGCTGCGCAAGACGGCCATTGAATTGAATGCCGGCCCGCTTGGCAAGATCCGGGCCGAGGCAGAATTCAATGCCCGCGGCGTGGCCAATCAGGCGGCGCTGCAAAGCTTGCCTGAACTGGTGGACGCCGTCATCCATGCCTCCAAGGGCAAGGTCTTGATCGCGCTCGACGAAATCCAGCATCTGGCCAAGCCGGAATTTCAGGAACTGGTGGCGGCGCTGCGCACCACGCTTGACGTGCGCAAGAAGGTGGTCAAGACGGTGTTTACCGGTTCCTCGCGCAACCGGCTGCAAATGATGTTCAGCCAGATCAAGGCGCCGCTGTTTCAATTTAGCCAAAGCACGGATTTTCCTGACCTGGACGAGCGCTTCGTCGGCTTCATCATGGCCTCATTCCGGCAGGCCACCGGGCGCGAGGTGCCGCCGGACCAGGCGCAGGCCGCGTTCGCCGCCCTGAGCACTACGCCGGGACTGTTCCACGACGCTGTCGAGCGGCTCATGAAAACGGGCGGCACCGGCATCATGGAAATTGCCCAGCAGGTGCTGCTCGAGTCGCGTGACGCGTCCGGTTATGTGCAAAGGTTGATGGACATGCGCCCGCTTGACCGCGAAGTGATGCGCGCCGTGATCGCGCGCTTGCCGCTGTACACCGAAGATACGCGCCGCCAGCTGGCGCTGGCCGTGGGCATCGAGGGCGAACCGTTGACCACGCGCCAGGTGCAGATCGCAGTCGAACGGCTGGTTGCCGAACAGATTATTTATCAGGCCGGCAGGGGCGTCTACGAGATCGAGGATGACCAGCTTGCCGAGTGGCTGCGCGCCGCGCCCAGCCTGATCGGACAGGGTGATGCGGATGAACGCGCGTGATGTTGAGACGCAACAAGCCGTTTTCCCAACACACGATTGGGAATCGCTTGCTAAAAATTCCTTCCGGAAATATCCTACATACATAGTTTTTACTAATTGAACTGAGCCCGTTTTCAGCGTTCCAGCGTGCTCGCCTTCGGCACGATGTCTGTGCGGAGGGGTTTTGGGAGGGCGCCAGGAGGATTCTGTGGAACAACAGCCGGAACAAAATAGCGTGATTGCAACAAATGTTAGTGATGAGCTCGTAACAAACGCCCAACATTGCAAAGTTCAGGATACTATAACGACCACGCAATTCGAGGACGTGATCGTGAACCAGGACTTCTACGGCATCCGGCTGACAGATACAGCCGAGGGCCGCAATTCGGCCAGCATGCTGGTCAGCAAGATGTATGCTTGGCGCGGCTATGCCGGGACGCATCACTTCAATGATGACCCCAACCGCATCACGCTGACCGCGACGGACAAGGGCGATGCCATTGGCACGCTGACGCTGGGCATCGATTCGTCTGCCGGACTGAACGCGGACAATGTTTTTGGAGAAGAACTCGATGCATTTCGCGCCAGCGGCGCCAAGCTCTGCGAATTCACCAAGCTGGCCTTCGACACCTCGGTGCGCTCCAAGACTTCGCTTGCCAACCTGTTCCACCTTGCCGTCATTTACGCGCGCGATATCCACAACTGCACCGACATCGTGATCGAAGTCAATCCGCGCCACCGCCGATTTTACGAGCAAATGCTGGGCTTTCAACGTTTTAGCGGCATCAAGACGAATGCCACTGTCAACGCCCCGGCCTTCCTGCTCAAGGTCAACCTGGAATTTGTCACCGAGCAGATCCAGAAGTATGGCGGCACCTGGGACCGCGACCATGGCGCGCGCTCGTTCTACACCTACTTCTTCTCGCCACGCGAAGAAATTGGTATCATCCAGCGCCTGCAGCGCGTGGACCGGCGCCAGGAAGAAACGGCCTGAACTGTGATGCCGCTGGCCCTGGGTTCGTGATATTATTTTTCAATGGGAATAACGCAACCACAACACAGCGCCGACGGCGCTGACACCAGCGCGCCGTCGGCCGGCGCGTTCGATTATCAACAGGCATTTTCCCGCAATATCGGCTGGGTCACGCCCGACGAGCAGCAAGTGCTGCGCAACAAGCGCGTGGCGATTGCCGGCGGCGGCGGCGTGGGCGGGGTGCACCTGCTGACGCTGGCGCGGCTGGGGATTTCCAAGTTCCACATCGCCGACTTCGACAAGTTCGACATTGCCAATTTCAACCGCCAGGTGGGCGCCAACATGAGCACGCTGGGGCAGCCCAAAGTGGACGTGCTGGCCCGTATGGCCCGCGACATCAATCCCGAAATCGAGATCAAGGTCTTCCCGAGCGGCATAGACACGGCCAATCTGCCGGCCTTCCTGGAAGGGGTCGACCTGTACGTCGACGGCCTGGACTTTTTCGCGTTTGCGATCCGCCAGCAAACCTTTGCCCTGTGCGCCAAGCTGGGCATTCCAGCCACCACGGTCGCCCCGCTGGGCATGGGCGCCGCACTGATCAATTTCATGCCGGGCCAGATGACGTTCGAGGAGTATTTCCAGTGGGGTAATTTGCCCGACCTGGACAAGGCGATCCGCTTCGTGGTCGGGCTCGCGCCGGCCGGCCTGCACCGGCCCTACCTGGTGGTGCCGTCGGCCGTCAATTTCCACGAGCGGCGCGGGCCGTCGACCTTCATGGCGTGCCAGCTGTGCGCCGGCATCGCCGCCACCGAAGCGCTGAAAATCCTGCTGGGCCGCGGCGACGTGCTGGCGGCCCCGCGCGGCTTGCAGTTCGACGCCTACCGCAACACGCTGGCGCGCACCTGGCGCCCGGGCGGCAACCGCAATCCCTTGCACCGGCTGGCGATCATGATCGGCAAGCGCCACATGGCGAAGGCGGCCCCATGAGTGCTCTGACGGTGATCGAGCAGGTGCTCGACCTGGCGCGCTGGGCGCCCAGCGGCGACAACACCCAAGTCTGGCGCTTTGAACTGCTCGGGCCGCTGCATGTGGCCGTCCATTGCCACGATACACGCGAACACTGCGTCTATGACCTTGACGGCCATCCCAGCCAGTTGTCGCATGGCGCGCTGTTCGAGACGCTGGCCATTGCCGCCAGCGGCCACGGTTTGCGCGCCGACATTGCGCGCCGCACCGACAGCGCCGAGCAGCGCCCCGTGTTCGACGTGCGCCTGGTGCCGGACGCCGCCGTCAAGCCGAGCGCGCTGATCGGCGCCATTACCCGCCGCAGCGTGCAGCGCCGCCCGATGAGTACGCGCATGCTGACCGGGGCCGAGAAGGCGGCGCTGCAGGCGGCCGTGGGCGACGACTATGTGCTGACATGGATCGAAGGCATGGGTCCCAAGCTGCGCGCGGCGCGCCTGATGTTCAACAACGCCAAGTTGCGCCTGACCATGCCCGAAGCGTATGAAACCCACCGCAAGATTATCCATTGGGGCGTGACCCACAGCCCCGACCGGGTGCCCGACCAGGCCCTGGGGGTCGATGCGATGACCTTGAAGCTGATGCAATGGGCAATGGTCAGCTGGCAGCGGCTGGCCACGATGAACCGGTGGATGGGCACGGCCGCGCCGCGCCTGCAGATGGACTTTGTGCCGGGCATCGCTTGCGCGGCGCACTTCGTGATCAAGGCGAAACGCAAGCCGGGCAGCATCGACGATTATGTCGCCGCCGGGCGCGCGCTGCAGCGCTTTTGGCTGACCGTGACCGAACTCGGTTTGCAGATGCAGCCCGAAATGACGCCGCTCATTTTTTCCAAGTACGTGCGCGAGCAGACCGTCTTTACCAAGACCGCCAGCCTGCATGGCCTGGCGGCGCGGCTGGAACGCGATACGGCCGCGCTGGTGTTCACCGACGTTAATTTTCCCGTCTATATGGGGCGCGTGGGGGCGGGCAAGGCGCCAGCGGCGCGTTCCGAGCGCAAGCCGTTAAGCGAGCTGATGCTCCCTTGAAGTGCGCGGCTTGCCGGTGGAGACAAAAAAGCGGACTCTGGTCCGGTTTTTTCTGCAAACAAAAACAGAGCACTGGGGTCGCCGCTTTGTCTTCCCCCAAAATAAAAGAGCGAACCGAAGTTCGCTCTTTTATTTTGCTCAGCTTGTTAGCCAAGCTTGCTAGCCAAGTCGAAACTTAAGCTTGCTTGCGCTTGCGGCTGACTACACCGGCGCCCAGGATTGCCAAGCCAAACAGGGCCAGCGAACCTGGCTCTGGCACTTCGGCAAGCTTGAACTGACCGTTGTTGCTGACGAAAAAGTGGTTACCCGCCACGTTCGAGTAGGTACCGCTGCCGCAGCCTGGGCCCGTGTAGTGCGAGAACTGGCAAGCAACTTCATTGACCAGGGTAGGGGTCAGACCTTTTGGACCGACGCCATTGGCGTTGGTAAATGCAAACGCCAGCAGATCTTCATTGGCCAGATCGCTACCGTTTTCACGGAAAAAGTAGCCGGCATGCAAGCCGCCCGGCGTGGTCGCCTTGGCGTTCACGGTGATCTGGCCGTTGCCGGTTGGGTTACCCGTGCCGTCTACCAGACCGCCGCCGCCTGGCATGACCTGGAATTGGGCGATTTGGGTGCCAGTGTTCGCGCCGAACACGCCAGCGGTGGTGCCGTAGGTTTTGGTCGTGTTGTGGTACATCGTGATCGTACCGCCAGCGAACTGGAAGCCGCCTGCGAATTGACCCGAGCCATACGCTTCGAAGGTTGCAGTAACGTAGCCGCCTGGGAAGGTATCGGTGAAGATATCGCCATTGCTATCAGCCTGGGAGATGTTGAACACTGCGTGCTCGACAAAGTTGAAGGTCGATGCGCTGGTGGCGTTCAGCTGGATGAAAGCGTTGCCGTTCACGTCCAGGTATTCGTTGATGGTTTGGGCGGTGGCAACGCCGGTACCCAGTGGGTTGAACTGCCAGTTGTTCAGAACGGTGCTAGCGCTTGCCGTGCCGACCATTGCCAGCGAGACTGCCGCAGCTGCTGCGAGTTTGGTAAAGAATTTCATGATCTTGTCCTTGAGAATTAATTAAATCGGGCTTTCGCCTACATAGCCTCATGTAGCAAGTCTTGTGCCCGATTAAGGAATTGCCCTAAAATCAATGACTTATATGATCTAGCGCAAACTCGAGGTAGCCCGGTGTAAAGTTTGTCGACAGACTAATTCCACGTGGAAATTTACTGGAATGGCGGAAATGCTTATGAAACTTCGGTCGCAAGGCGCATTCGCCGTAGGATGATCAAGTAATTTTATATAGGACAACACGCCGCAGCTGCATTCGCTGATCGTGTTGCGGGGGTTTCCATCTCGATGTGACATGTTCCCCCCGGGCCTTTCATATGAAAAACGCCACCTGTGATCAGCGACCCGCGCGAATGCAGCCCAATAAAGTGCAAGCGCGCTGCAAGGCTTACATATTCCTGCGGTACTGCCCGCCCACTTCAAACAGGGCCGTGGTGATTTGCCCCAGCGAACAAACCCGCACCGCATCCATCAATTTTTCGAACACATTGGCGTTGTCGATCGCCGCCTGCTGCAAGGCGGCCAGCGCTTGCGGCGCCTCGGCCGCATGCAATTGATGGAACTGTTCCAGGCGCGTCAACTGCGACTGCTTCTCGTCATCGGTAGAACGGGCCAGCTCGATTTTTTGCGGCGTGTCGTTCGCCTTCGGATTGCGGAAGGTATTGACACCAATGATCGGCAGCGTGCCGTCATGTTTTTGGTGCTCGTACAGCATCGACTCTTCCTGGATCTTGCCGCGCTGGTAGCCGGTCTCCATCGCGCCCAGCACGCCGCCGCGCTCGGCGATGCGTTCAAACTCTTGCAGCACCGCTTCTTCGACCAGGTCGGTCAATTCTTCGATGATGAACGCGCCCTGGTTCGGATTTTCGTTCTTGGCCAGGCCCCACTCGCGGTTGATGATCAACTGGATCGCCAAGGCCCTGCGCACCGATTCATCGGTCGGCGTGGTGATCGCTTCATCGTACGCGTTGGTGTGCAGGCTGTTGCAGTTGTCGTAGATCGCGATCAGCGCCTGCAGCGTGGTGCGGATATCGTTGAAGTCGATCTCTTGCGCATGCAGCGAGCGGCCCGAGGTCTGGATGTGGTACTTGAGCTTCTGGCTGCGATCGTTCGCGCCGTACTTGTCGCGCATCGCAATGGCCCACAGGCGGCGCGCCACGCGGCCGAGCACCGCGTATTCCGGGTCCATGCCGTTACTGAAGAAAAACGACAGGTTCGGCGCGAAGTCGTCGATGTGCATGCCGCGCGCAAGGTAGGCTTCGACGAAGGTGAAGCCGTTCGAGAGCGTGAAGGCGAGCTGCGAAATCGGGTTCGCGCCCGCTTCGGCGATGTGGTAGCCGGAGATCGACACCGAGTAGAAATTGCGCACCAGGTGGTGCACGAAATACTCCTGGATGTCGCCCATGACCTTGAGCGAAAACTCGGTGGAGAAGATGCAGGTGTTCTGGCCCTGGTCTTCTTTCAGGATGTCGGCCTGCACCGTGCCGCGCACATTGGACAGCACCCAGGCGCGGATCTTGGCCGTTTCATCGAGCGTCGACTGGCGGCTGTTTTCGAGCACGAACTTGTCGATCTGCTGGTCGATCGCGGTGTTCATGAACATCGCCAGGATGGTCGGCGCCGGGCCGTTGATCGTCATCGAAACCGAGGTGCTCGGGCTGCACAGGTTAAAGCCGTCGTACAGCACTTTCATGTCGTCGAGCGTGGCGATCGAGACGCCCGAGTTGCCGACCTTGCCGTAGATGTCGGGGCGCAGCGCCGGGTCGGCGCCGTACAGCGTGACCGAGTCGAACGCGGTCGACAGGCGCTTGGCGTCCATCCCGGTCGAGACCAGCTTGAAGCGGCGGTTGGTGCGGAAGGCGTCGCCTTCGCCGGCGAACATGCGGGTCGGATCTTCCCCTTCGCGCTTGAAGGCGAACACACCGGCGGTGAACGGGAACGAGCCGGGAACGTTTTCCAGCATCAAAAAGCGCAGCACTTCGCCGTGGTCTTCATAGCGGGGCAGGGCGACCTTGCGAATTTTGGTGCCCGAGAGCGTCGTGAAAATCAGGCCCGTGCGAAGCTCTTTGTCGCGGATTTTGACCACATAGTCGTCGCCGCCGTAAGCGGCCTGCATGTCGGGCCACATCGCCAGCAGCTTTTTGGCGTTGGCGTCCAGCGCATGATCGCGCTCGGTGATCAGGTCGTCGAAGTCGGCGCTCTTGGCGGCGGCGACCAGCATGCGCTTGGTTTCAAGCAGTTGCTGGCGTTCGCGCGCGAGCTTGACTTGCCGGCTGGTCGTTTTGTGGTAGCCGCGCACGGTGTCGGCGATTTCGGCCAGGTAGCGCGCACGCGCCGGCGGCACGATGACGTGCTTGCCGCTCGAATGGCGAATGTCGAGGTTGGCCAGCTTGCCGGCGCGCGTTTTCAAGCCGAATTCAGCCAATTTTGGCAGCAGGCCATGGTACAGGGCAGTGACGCCATCGTCGTTGAAGCGCGACGCCTGGGTGCCGTAGACCGGCATTTGTTCGGGCCGCACGGTCCACAGTTCGCGGTTGCGCTGGTACTGCTTGGCGACGTCGCGCAGCGCGTCTTGCGAACCCTTGCGGTCGAACTTGTTAATCGCGATGAAGTCGGCAAAATCGAGCATGTCGATTTTTTCCAGCTGCGAGGCGGCGCCGAATTCGGGCGTCATGACGTACATCGACACGTCCACGTGCGGCACGATGGCGGCGTCGCCCTGGCCGATGCCGGAGGTTTCAACGATGATCAGGTCGAAACCGGCCACCTTGCAGGCGGCAATCACGTCCGGCAGCGCGGCCGAAATTTCGGAACCCGCTTCGCGCGTGGCCAGCGAGCGCATGAATACGCGCGGGCCGAGCGCCCAGGGGTTGATCGCGTTCATGCGGATGCGGTCGCCCAGCAGCGCGCCGCCGGACTTGCGGCGCGACGGGTCGATCGAGATGACGGCGATATTGAGCGCGTCGCCCTGGTCGAGGCGGATGCGGCGGATCAGTTCATCGGTCAGCGACGACTTGCCGGCGCCGCCGGTGCCGGTGATGCCCAGCGTGGGCACCGGCAGGCCGGCGGCGGCGGCGACGAGCGCCTGGCGCAGCGCGGGCGCGGCCTTGTCGTTTTCCAGGGCCGTGATCAATTGGGCCAGCGGACGGTGGCGCGAGGCCACGTCGCCCGTTTGCAAGGGCGCGAGCGTGGTCGGCGAATAGGTCGACAGGTCGATGTCGCAGGCCTGGATCATCGACTCGATCATGCCGACCAGGCCCATGCGCTGGCCGTCTTCCGGGCTGAAGATGCGCGTCACGCCATACGCGTGCAGGTCGGCGATTTCGTCGGGGACGATCACGCCGCCGCCGCCGCCGAACACCTTGATGTGCGCGCCGCCGCGCTCGGCCAGCAGGTCGATCATGTACTTGAAGTATTCGACGTGGCCGCCCTGGTAGCTGGAAATGGCAATGCCCTGCACGTCTTCGGCCAGCGCCGCGGTGACCACTTCGTCGACCGAGCGATTGTGGCCCAGGTGGACCACTTCGACGCCGTTCGACTGCAGGATGCGGCGCATGATGTTGATCGAGGCGTCATGGCCGTCGAACAGGGAGGCGGCGGTGACGAAGCGGACTTTGTTGGCCAGCTTCGGTTGCTCGGGCAGGTTCAGTTTGACGGCGGGGGTCAGATCGTTCATGGTCATCCTTGCTAATCGAACTTGTACGGTATATGACGTTTACGTTAACGTCAAGCAGAGCCGGTGGCTTTGGCCTGTGGAAAAGCGTAGCGCCTTCCAACAAAGGCGAGCGCCACGTTGACGCGGGGGAGCGGGATTGCCGGCGCTCTTTAAAAGAATTCGGCGGTGTCGTTCGAGGCGGCCGCTGCCAGCTGGCCGCTGGAGACCAGCTGGTCGTAGTGGCAAGCCTGGTTGCGCCCGTGGCTCTTGGCGTAGTACAGCGCCTGGTCGGCGCGGCCCAGGATATTCACGGGCGACTCGTACGGGCTGATCGCCACGAAGCCGACCGAGACCGTCACGCGGCCGACCTGCGGGAACACGTGCTGCTCGACGTTGGTGCGGAAGCGGTCGATGATCTTTTGCGCGTTGTCAAGCGTGGTCGAGCGCAGCAGCACGACGAATTCCTCACCGCCGAAGCGAAAGACCCGGTCTTGCGAGCGAAACGAGGAGGTCATCAGGTTGGCGATCAGGATCAGTACTTCGTCGCCGTACAGGTGGCCGAACTTGTCGTTGACCAGCTTGAAATGGTCGACATCGACCACGGCCAGCCATTGCTTCTGTTCTTCGGTGTTCTGGCGCCGCTCGGGCTGGCCCGCCTGCGGCGCTTCGAGTTCGGCCACCGAGGCGTGCACCATCTTGCCGAGCTGATCGTCGAAAGTCTTGCGGTTCAACAGGCCCGTGAGCGAATCGCGCTCGCTGTAGTCGAGCAGGTTCTGGAAGTTGCGGTAGACGCTGACGATGCCGCCGATGATGTGGATGGTGTCGGGCTTGTAGGGCGTGGGGTGGACGATTTCAAGGCAGGTATCGGCCTTGTCGCCGATCCAGATCGGTAGCCACAAGGTGTGGCGCCCGTCGGCGCCGACCGCTTCCGCGCTCGACGCGTGCTGCGCCAGGCACGCTTCGAGTACCGGCAGGGTGGCGATCGGGTCGCCCACGCAGGTGATGTCGATATGGTCTTCCATGCGGGCCGGCTCGCCCGCGCAGATGATGGCCCGGGAACGGATGAATTTGGCGCCGCGTACCGTGACAATGGTGAGCACGCGCGTCTGGGACGCGCCTGCCAATTCCTGCACCGCCGAGATCACCGAAATGTCGAGCATGGTGTGATCGCGGTGGCCAGTCATGTCCACCATGTGTTTCAGAAGGGAATCCATGTCGTTCTCAGAAATGTAATCTGCCAACCATCTGTCGCTTGAGAATAATGGGCGCTCCCATGTTCGCCGAAAAGTACGCCCGCAGGACCGGTTCTGACCGGTCGCGCGGGGCGCGCCCCGTAAAGCCTGTGCAGGATAATGGCTTTTTGCCTATTAGGCAATTATTGTGCAAAAAAATCTTGCATTCTCCCTGATTCTACCGTTGACGGTCGTCCTGCGGCACGGCGCCGCCAAAACTTTTTTATTTCCCTTCGCCATCCCACGTCAAAAGCTGCCTTGGGAAAAAGTTGCGCATCGTCAATATAGATTGCAGGGCAGCGATTTATAGTGGTTTCAATGGCGCAGCAGTTGAAAAACAGCAGGCGTTTTTCGCGGCAGCGGCTGCGATCCGGGTTGCTGCCGGCGTCAGGGTTTGTCTCTTATCCACACTTAAGGAGTTTCAAATGAGCACATTTATCTCGGCAGTACGGACTTTCATTGCTGACGAAGAGGGCGTCACCGCTCTCGAGTACGGGATGATTGCCGCGCTGATCGCGGGAGTCATCGTGACGGCCGTCGGTTTGCTGGGCACCTCTGTTTCACAGACCTTCACGGACATTACAAAGGCGATGTCTGGGAAGACAACGTAAGTTAGCATCCGCCCTCGGCGCAGGGCCCTGCGCCGAGGGCTTTTTTTGTCTTCAAGACCGGGAAAGCTTGCCATGCACAACCAAACCGCACTCGAGCTGGTCCTGGTCGTCATCCTGCTGCTAGCCAGCGCGTTCGACCTGCACCAGCGGCGCATCCCCAACCGCCTGCTCGCGGGCGGCTTGCTGGTCGCCATGGTGCTCCATCTGTCGTCCGGCACCGCGTCCGCGCTGCTGACCACTTACCTGGCTGGCTTCGCGCTTGGCCTGCTGATGTTTCTTCCCCTCTATCTGCTCGGCGGCATGGCCGCCGGCGACGTCAAGCTGATGGGCACCGTGGGCGCCTTCCTCGGTCCCGCCTTGGTGTTCCAGGCCAGCTTGGCAACTTACTGCTGCGGCGGCGTACTGGCCGTGCTGATCGTGCTGTTCAAGGGCAGCGCGCGAACCGCGTTTGCCAATGTGCTGGCGCTGCTGTTGCCGGTGCTCATGCGCCTGCAAGGGGCGCAACTGGCGAGCGCTGCGGCGCCAGCGCCCAGCGTGGGCGGCATGCCATATGCGGTGGCCATTATGGCCGGTACCTTCGCCGTGATGTACCTGCGCCACACCTGAGTTTGCGGTTTGGCATTTCTTGCTTGGTGTCAAAGGGCGCCAGACACGCGTAGCTAGAATCAATTTTATGACCTCCAGAAACAGTGCACGGGAGTAGGAAAAAATGATCGATGCAGAACCGTCAGTCAACAGCAGCGCCGATGTGCAATACGGCACCTCGGCAGCGGATGAGGTCCGCATGCCGGCCCAGCCCAAGACGGTGCGCGAAACGGGCCTTGAGCGCGCGCTGATCGTCGAGCTGGTGGCCAAGTCGATGTTCGCCACCGGCAAAATTCATCTGCCGGTCCTCACCGGAAAACTGCGCCTGTCGATCAATGTGCTGCGCGAAGTGCTCGGCTTCATGCTTGCCGAGCAGCTCGTGGAAGTGGCCTCGCGCGGCGACTCCGACCTGGACGTCAACTATCAGCTGACCGGCAACGGCAAGCAGCGCGCCGCCGACTTTCTGGCGCGCTGCCGCTATGCCGGTCCGGCGCCCGTCACGCTGCAAGCGTACCGCGAACTGGTGCTGCGCCAGTCGAGCCGGCACAGCCCGTCGGGCCGCGTCAGCGCCGCCGACATGGCCGCCGCCTTCGCCGAAGACAGCATCGACCCGGGCGTGCGCGACCTGGTCGGCGCCGCGCTGCAGTCGAGCCGCTCGCTGCTGCTGCACGGCCCGTCCGGCAGCGGCAAGACGCAGCTGGCCCGCACCCTCGGCCAACTGCAGCGCGGCGCGGTGGCGGTGCCGCATGCGATCCTGGTCGACCAGGATATCGTGCTGGTCTACGATCCCTTGCTGCACATGCCACCCAGCGTGCCGGCGCGCCAGGGCGAGGACCGGCGCAGCGTGGACGCGCGCTGGGCCCTGTGCCAGCGGCCCCTGATCCAGGTGGGCGCCGAACTGACGCCCGACATGCTCGATCTGCGCTACGACGAGACGGGCGGCGTCTACCACGCGCCGCCGCATTTCATGGCCAACAACGGCATGCTGCTGATCGACGACCTCGGTCGCCAGCGCATCGCCCCGGCCGATCTGCTCAACCGCTGGAGCGCGCCACTCGACACCGGCGCCGACCACCTGACGCTCATTGGCGGGCACAAGATCGGGGTGCCGTTCGACGTCACGCTGGTGTTCGCCACCAATCTGGCGCCGCAAGCGCTGCTCGACGAAGCCTTGATGCGCCGCGTGGCCTGGAAAATCCCGGTCGGCGCGCTGAGCGAAACCCATTACCGCGCGCTGTTTCGGCGCCAGTGCCGCCTGACCCGGATCGCCTGCGACGACGCCGTGCTCGACTACCTCATTACCTGCCTGCACCCGTCCCACGGACGCGCGCTGCTGGCCAGCTACCCCCGTGAATTGCTCAGCCGTATTGCCGATTTCGCGAGCTTTGCAGGCGCCCAACCGCGCTTGACCTTGCCCGCGCTCGAACAAGCATGGACGAGCATGTTCGCAGGTTGTATCAGCGGCGCCCCGGCGCCTTCCCAGCCGTCCGTCAATTTTCTCGCCGTTTGCGGCGATCCCTTGCTTGAGAGAATCTCATGAAAAACAAGCGTGCTTTTGTAATGTTGGCCGTTGCGATCCTGTTCGGGGTCGCCGCTGTAGCGCTGGCCTGGACTTGGCTGCAAGCCCAGGCCAAAGTCAATTCGAACCGGGTGGTGGTCGCCACCACCGATGTCGGCCGCGGGCAACGGCTTGCGCCAGAAATGCTCAAGCTGGCTGAGCGGCCCGCCAAGGACATTCCAAAGGGAGTCTTTACCGACGCTACGCTGCTCTCCGAGCGCGTGCTCAAGGTCGGCGTGGTGCCCGGCGAAATCATTACCGAAGCCAAGCTCGCGCCGAGCGGCACGCTGGGTGGCATGTCAGCCTTGATCAGCGAAGGCAAGCGCGCCATCACCGTGCGCGTCAACGACGTGATCGGCGTGGCCGGCTTTGCGCTGCCGGGCAATTACGTCGACGTGATTGTGCATACCGAACGCGATCCGGCCCAGGGCGAAACCGCCCAGCGCGGCGCGCTGTCGGTGTCCAAGATCGTGCTCGAGCGGATCCTGGTGCTGGCCGTGGCGCAAGAAGTAAGCCGCGATGAGACCAAGCCCAAAGTGGTCAACGCCGTCACGCTCGAAGTGACGCCCGAGCAGGCCGAGAACCTCGACCTGGCGCGCGGCGTGGGCACGCTGTCGCTGGCGCTGCGCAACCAGGTCGACGCCACCTTGCCGAAAACGGCCGGCGCCACCAAGCACACGCTGCTCGACGAACTGGAGCTCATCGCCGCCACGCAAAAGCCGGCGCCCGCCATCAAGAAAGTGGTGGCGCGCGTCAAGCCGGCCGGCGTTGCCGCGGCGCCCGCGCCGGTCAAGCGGCGTGACTGCGTCAGCGTGCTGAACGGTCTGCAAACGTCGCAAGAATGCTTCTGATTTTTCATGCAATGACTTTTTCGGGATGAGCGCTATGAATACTCGCCACACTCACCATTCGCACCATTCGCACCACGCCAGCTTTGCCACCACGCCCCTGCAGCGCGCAGTCGGCCTGCTGCTCGCTCTTGCCTGCGGCGCCGCCGGCGCCGCTCCAGCCCCCGCCGCCAAGGCGCCGGCCGAGCGCGCCGACGCCGGACCGCGCTGCGTGGGCGAAGCTGCCCGCCCCGGCAAGATGACGCTGATCATGGGCAAGTCGAACTTGATGCGTTTGCCCGAGCCGGTGCGCCACCGCAGCGTGGGCAATGCCGCCGTGGCCCAGGCCATGCTGGTCGCGCCCGACACGCTGTACCTGCTCGGCGTGGACGTCGGCACCACCAATATGATCATCCAGGGCAAGAGCGGCGCGTGCAGCATGGTCGACATCATGGTGATCATGGATCCGGTGGCGATCGAGTCGGCGCTGGCGCTCGCGCTACCCGACGAAAAAGATATCAAGGTCACCAGCGCCAATGAAACCATCGTGCTGACAGGCAGCGTGTCGAGCGCCGACGCGCTGGTGCGCGCCGGCGAACTGGCGAATGCCTTCGTGACCGAGGAATCGCGTTCGCTGGCGCGCAAGGACGATGCCGCCGGCACTGCAGCGCCGGGCGGCGCGGCCACCGACAAGTCGACCAACAAGCCGCGCGTGATCAATATGCTGAGCGTGACGGCGCCGCAGCAGGTCATGCTGGAAGTGAAGATCGCCGAAGTATCCAAGACGCTGCTGGCGCGGCTGGAAGGCGGCGTCACCTGGCGCTTCAATTCGGGCAGCTGGGCCACCACGCTGCTGGCCAACTTCATCACGGGCACCGCCGGCGGCGTGATCGACAACACCAAGGCCAACGGCAACCGCCTGCACGCCGAGGCGCAAAAGCAGGACAGCATGGTGCGCATCCTGGCCGAGCCGAACGTGATGGCCGTCAGCGGCCAGGAAGGCAGCTTCCTGGCGGGCGGGCGCATCTTCATCCCGGTGGCGCAGGAAAACAACCGCGTCACGCTCGAGGAAAAGGAATTTGGCGTGGGCTTGCGTTTCACTCCGACCGTCCTGGCGGGCGGTCGCATCAACTTGCGCGTGGCGCCGGAAGTGTCGGAAGTGTCGCGCGAAGGGATCGGCATTTCCGCCAACGGCATCAGCGGCGGCTCGGTGCTGCCATTGATCACCACGCGCCGCGCCAGCACCACTGTCCAGCTGTACGACGGCCAGAGTTTCGCCATCGGCGGGCTGATCAAGAATAACCTGGTGACCAGCATGAAAGGCTTGCCGGGGCTGGGCGAGGTGCCACTGTTCGGCGCCCTGTTCCGCAGTTCGGACTACCAGAACGACCGCAGCGAACTGGTATTCGTCGTCACGGTCCACCTGGTCAAGCCGCTGCCGCCGAATTACTCGCTGCCCACCGACAAGTCGCCGGCGCCCACGCCCGCCCAATTGCTGATCATGGGCCAGCAAGAGGGCAGCGCCACGGCCGCTGGCGCCCCCGCAGCCGCAGCCGCTGCCGGGCGCAATGCGGGCGCCGCCAATTGGGTTCCGGCCCCGGTGGCCAAGAGCGCTGGCGTGCCGCCGCGCGAAACCGCGCACGGCTTCGAACTCAAATAACTGGAGATTACGATGAACACTCGCCTCACCACCCTGGCCGCGGCGCTGGCCCTGGCCTGCCTGTCGGGTTGCGCCCAGACCAGTCCCAACTTCGATAAAAACTTCGGCACCTCGCTGCGCGCCTCGCTCGCGGCGCAAGTGATCGACCCGGCTGCGGCGCGCTCGCCCAACCCGAACCCCGTGACTGGCCTTGACGGTCGCGCGGCGGCCGCCGCCAACCAGCACTACGAGGCATCTTTCGCCCATCCGGTCGAGCAGCGCTCGATGATTTCGGGGCAGGGAAAATGACAGCCGCGCGTTGTAGCTAACGGCCCTAGCAGGCCAAGCGCGCCTGTTGCCGGGGCGCCCGGCGTCCGCTCATGCGGGCGTTGGGGACCGGCGTTGTCCTCGCGCTTCCAGGCAGCCCCCAATTCGCCACCGTCACAGCGGTATCAGCCTGGCACAGCCGGCCAAGCCTGTGAGCGCCCAACAACGAGGATAGCCAATGAAAGCCCTACTCATCACCCGCGACAACGCACTGCACGCGGAAATCGCGTCGCAAGGCGCGGCGCGCGTGCCGCCGCTCAACCTGGCGGCCACCCGCGCCAATATGCGCGACGCACTGGACCGCCTGACTCCCGACGCGCCGGCACTGGTGATCATCGACGCCAATGACTTCGAGCCAAGCGACGCCGACATGCTCGAGCGCCTCTCCAAGCATTATCCGGATGCCAGCTTCATGCTGCTCACCCGCGAGCACCAGCAAGACCTGTTGATCCGCGCGATGCGCGCCGGCGTGCGCGAAGTGCTGCAGTTGCCGCTGATCCACCGCGCCTTCCACGAAGCGATGGACCGGATTGCCGCCACCGTCGGCGTGACCAGCGTGCGCGACGGCAAAGTGCTGGCCTTCATCTCGTGCAAGGGCGGCAGCGGCGCGACCTTCATCTCGACCAATTTCGGCTACGCGCTGGCCACGCTGGCCGACAAAAAAGTACTGCTGATCGACTTGCACGGCCAGTTCGGCGACGCCACCTTGTATGTGTCGGACCAGCGCCCGGCGATGACGCTGTCGGACGTGTGCAGCCAGATCGCGCGCATCGACGGCCCGTTTCTCGAATCGTGCCTGGTGCACGTGACGCCGGGCTTCGGGATCCTGGCCGCGGCCGACGACCCGGCGCACGCGGTGGAACTGAAACCGGAGCACATGGACGCCATCATGCGCGTGGCGCGCCAGCATTACGACTTCATCGTGCTCGACGTGGGCCGCCAGATCGACGCCATTTCGCTGCGCGCGCTCGACAGCGCCGACCATATCTATCCGGTGCTGCAACTGGGCTTGCCGGACATTCGCGACGGGCGCCGCCTGCTCGACATCTTCCGCTCGCTCGGCTACCCGATTGAAAACTCGCGCCTGATCGTCAATCGCTACGAAAAGGGCGGCAAGCTGCGCCTGCAAGACTTGCAAAGCGCGCTCGGCGCCGAGATCTTGCACACCATTCCGAATGACTACGTGACCGTCACCGATTCGGTGAACCAGGGCGTGCCCGTGCTGCGCCTGTCGCGCACCGCGCCCGTCTCGCGCAGCATGGCCGAGCTGGTCGAAGCGATCACGTCTCACCGCGTGCCGGAAAACAAAGGACTGTTCGACCGCCTGTTCGGGCGCGGCGACGGCGACCATTAAGTACTGGAGAACCTGATGACATTACGCGAACGCTTAAACGCCGCCGACGAAGCGCGGCCCGCCACTCCCGCCACGCTGGAATCGGCCAACCACGCCTACCAGGAACTGAAGAAGAACATGCACCAGATGATCCTCGACCGGATCGACCTGGAGCGCTTGAAGCGCTTGACCACGGAGCAGTTCAAGCACGAACTGGCGCTGCTGATCGCCCGCATCATCGAAGAAGAGCGCATCGTGCTGAACCAGCACGAGCGGCACAACCTGGTGCTCGACATCCAGCACGAGATGCTCGGCTTCGGCCCGCTCGAGCCGCTGTTGATCGATCCGACCGTCTCGGACATCTTGGTCAACACCTTCTCGCGCGTATACGTCGAACGCAAGGGCAAGCTGGAGCTGACCGACATCAGCTTTCATGACAATGCCCACCTGATGAAGATCATCGAAAAAATCGTCTCGCGGGTCGGACGCCGGGTCGACGAATCGAGCCCGATGGTCGACGCCCGCCTGCCCGACGGCTCGCGCGTGAATGCGATCATCCCGCCGCTGGCGGTGGACGGCCCGATCCTGTCGATCCGGCGCTTTTCAGCCACGCCGCTCACGTCCGAAAGCCTGCTCGCCTTTAAAAGCATGACGCCGCCCATGGTGCAGGTGCTGCAGGCGCTGGGCCACTCGAAGGTCAACATCCTGATCTCGGGCGGCACCGGCAGCGGCAAGACCACCTTGCTCAATCTGCTGTCGGGCTACATTCCCGCCAACGAGCGCATCATCACGATCGAGGACGCGGCCGAACTGCAGATGCGCCAGCCGCACGTGGTGCGCCTTGAAACGCGCCCGCCCAACATCGAAGGCAAGGGCGAAGTGCCGCAACGCGCGCTGGTGAGAAATGCGCTGCGCATGCGCCCCGACCGCATCATCCTGGGCGAGGTACGCGGCGCCGAAGCGCTCGACATGCTGCAGGCGATGAATACCGGGCACGAAGGCTCGCTGGCGACGATTCACTCGAACTCCCCGCGCGACGCCCTGGCGCGGCTCGAGAACATGGTCGGCATGGCGGGCCTGAACTTGACTCCGCGCGCCACGCGCCAGCAGATCGCGTCGGCGGTGACGGTGGTGCTGCAGGTGACGCGCCTGACCGATGGCGCGCGCAAGCTGGTGTCGGTGCAGGAAATCACCGGCATGGAGGGCGACATCATCGCCATGCAGGAAATCTTCAAGTTCGAACAGACCGGCGTGGCTCAGGATGGCAAGGTGCTCGGCCAATTTTGCGCCACCGGCGTGCGGCCGCGCTTTGCCGACCGCCTGCGCCTGTTCGGCATGCCCGTGCCCGACAACGCGTTCGACCCCTCCCGCATCTACGAATAAACCGCCAGGAGACAATGATGGACGCAGTGTTCTATGGCTTTTCCGTGCTGCTGTTCGCAGCGGTCATCCTGCTGTTCGAGGGTGCCTATCTGTGGTGGTCCGGCACCCACGGCGGCGGCGCGCGGCGCATAACGCGCCGCTTGCGCCTGATGTCGGGCGGCATCGATGACCCGCGCGAACAGGTGTCCATCCTCAAGCAGCGCCGCTACAGCCGCGGCGAGTGGCTCGATGCCCTCCTGCAGCGCATGCGCCTGGCGCACGCGATCGACCGCGCGCTGCTGCAGTCCGGCCTGCGCTGGTCGGTGGCGCAGTTCATCGGCGCCACGCTCGGCGGGCTGCTGCTGGCACTGGTGGTGCTGCAACTGCGTCCGGCGCCGCTGCTGGCGAAGGTGGTGCTCAGCGTGCTGTTCATGAGCGTGCCATACATCTTGCTGCGGCGCGCCCGCAGCGCGCGCCTGATCAAGATTGAAGAGCAATTGCCGGAAGCTGCCGACTTCCTGGCGCGCGCGATGCGCGCCGGCCACTCGTTTACCAACGTGCTGCAGATGGTCGGCACCGAGTTGCCCGAGCCGCTCTCGGGCGAGTTTCGCGCCGCGCACGAGGAAGTCAATTACGGCGTGCCGATGAATGAAGCGCTGTACAACCTGGCCGACCGGATTCCCCTGACCGATATGCGCTACCTCGTCATCGCCGTGGTCATCCAGCGCGAGTCGGGCGGCAACCTGGCGGAAATTCTCGGCAATATCAGCCATATCATCCGCGAGCGCCTGAAACTGATCGGCAAGGTGCGCGTACTGTCGGCCGAAGGGCGGATGTCGGCCTGGGTGCTGGGCTTGATGCCGTTTTGCATGATGCTGTTCATGATGATCGCCAACCCCAAATATGTCAGCGTGCTGTGGACCGACCCGATGGGCATCAAGATGCTGTGGTGGGGCGCGGCCATGATACTCATCGGCGTGCTCTGGATCCGCCGCCTGATCCACATCCGGGTTTAAGGAGAATGCCATGACCATGTCTACTATCCTGTTTTTGATCGTTATCTTCACGATCGTCGGCGCCGTCGCGCTGCTGGCGATGAAGCTGTTTTCGCCCGGCTACCTGCGCGGCCGGCTCGACGGTGTGCACGGGACGGCCGAGCCGGGCGCGCTCGAGAGCGACGGCTGGGTTGAAAAAGTGGTCAAGGTGGCCCAGCCTTTCAGCCGCCTGTCGCTGCCCGAGGAAGGCTGGGAGCGCTCCGCGCTGCGCACCCGCTTCATGAACGCCGGCTGGCGCAGCCCGGGCGCGGCGACGCTGTATTTCGGCGCCAAGACGGTCCTGGCGCTGGGACTGCCAGGCATCGTGGCGCTGCTCGTGATGCTGTACGCGCCGGGCATGCCGCCGCGCCGCTTCATGGTTCTGCTGCTGTGCACCGCCGCCTTCGGCTATTACATTCCCAACTTCGTGCTTGAACGCGTGGCGCGGCGCCGCGAGCGCGATATTTTCGAAACCATCCCCGACGCGCTCGACCTGCTCACCGTATGCGTCGAAGCCGGTCTGTCGCTCGAGCGCGCGCTGGTCAAGGTGGCCGGCGAAATCCATGTCAAGAGCATGGTGCTGGCGCAGGAACTGCAACTGGTGCTGATGGAAATGCGGGCCGGCTTCACCAAGGAGCGGGCGCTGCGCAATTTCGCGCTGCGCAGCGGCGTGGAAGATGTCGACACGCTCGTCGCGATGCTGATCCAGTCCGAGCGCTTCGGCACCAGCATGGGCACCTCGCTGCGGGTGCACTCGGACAACCTGCGCACCAAGCGGCGCATGATGGCCGAGGAAGCGGCCGCAAAAATCGCCCTGAAACTGCTGTTCCCGCTGATCTTTTTCATCTTCCCGACGCTGCTCATCGTGCTGGTCGGTCCGGCCGGGATCCAGGTCGCACGCACCATGAGCAAGATTGCCGGCACCAACTGAAAAAGGAACCATCATGCAAACGATCCTGAAACGTCTTTCCCTGCTGGTTGCCGGGTCACTGCTGCTGGCGTGCGCCGGCACCACCTTGCGTCTGCCATCGGGCGAGCAAAGCGCGATCGACGCCGAACATGCCTACCTGGTGGGGCGCACCCATCACCTGGAACGGCATCCCGAACAGGCGCTGCGCTACTACCAGGCTGCGCTGCAGGCCGCGCCCATGCATGTGGATGCGCGCAACGGCCTGGCCTCGCTGTACGCCGAACAGGGTGAGCTGGACAAGGCGATCGCGCTGTGGGAGAGCTTGACCGACGCCGCCAGCGGCCCGGAAAGCGCGTACATGGTCAGCAACCTGGGCTACGCCTACTTCCTGCGCGGCGACCTGGCGTCGGCCCAGGCCGCGCTGGAAAAAGCCTGCCTGCTCGACCCGCTCAATTACCGCGCCTGGCACCACCTTGGCAATGTGCTGGGCAAGGCCGGGCAAAGCGAGCGCGCCGAAGCGATGTACCGCCAGGCCGCCGCTTTGCTGGGCCACGACTTCAAGGCTGATTATGCGCTCGCGCCGCGCGCCGGCGTGGCCGCGATCGACGAGGCGCTCAAGGCCGCCCGGGAAAAAGAAAAGGACAACGGCAATTCGGAAGGCTGGGCCCAGACCGAAGTGCGCCAGACCGAAGGCGGCGTGTTCATCTTGCGTCGGGTCGAGGCGGACGGCGCCGTCAAGCTGGCGGCGGCGCCTTCCGCGCGCGCCATGCTCGAAATTCGCAATGGCAATGGCGTGGGCGGCATGGCGCGCAAGCTGGCGCGCACCATGAACGAAGGCAGCACGCGCGTGGTTCGGCTGACCAACCAAAAAGGCTTTGGCGTGCTGCGCTCGCGCATCGAGTATAGCGTGGCGTTCAGAAACACCGCCTTGCGCCTGGCCGAGCGGGTCGGGGCCATGCAGCTGGTGCAGGTGGAGAGCGTGGGCGGCGCCGACATCCGGCTGGTCATCGGGCGCGACATGAAGGAGACCGATGCCCCCGTGCTGGCCACGGCGCGCAAGGCAGCGCCTGAACAGGGTTAACATCGCAAGCCTGTTCGTTTGGCGCAGATCAAATGCGGACTGGCTTCTGACCCGAAAATAGGACGGACCAACCAGATAAGGGGAGTCCATCATGAGGATCGCACACCGTATCAGCACCGTCCTTTCCAGCTTGCTCGTAGTCACGCTGGTCGCTTGCGCGCCGAGCAGCAAACACGCCAGCACCGGCGAATACATCGACGACACCATGATCACGGGCAAGGTCAAGGCCGCCCTGGTGGCCGATCCCGACCTCAAGGCCACGGAAATCAACGTGGAAACCTACAAGGGAACGGTGCAGCTGAGCGGGTTTGTCAGCGCGCCCGAACATATTCCCAAGGCGGTGCAGCTGACGCGCGGCATCGAAGGCGTCAAGAACGTCAAGAACGTCATCGCCGTCAAGCGCTAGCGCCGCGCGCAGCAAAAAGCCGCCTGTTATCGGGCGGCTTTAGTTGTTGGGCGGGTAGATTTATTCCCAGGAAATGCTGCCCATCCCCTTGGCGTCGGCAGTGCGCGTTGCCGGCTTGCCGTACACGGTGGCCGAACCCATGCCGCTCAGCTTGACCTTGGCGCCGTTCTTGGCGTAAACGCTGGCACTGCCCAGGCCCGACATGTCCAGTTCGACCGTGTCGGCCACGAGTTTCTGTGCGTCGAGTCCACCCACGCCGCCCAGGTCGGCGCGCAGCAGCTTGCTGGTGCCGCTGATCTCGATGTGGCCGGCGCCGCGCAGCTTGATATCGACCTGATCGGCATTGCCCGACTTGAGCGTCATGCTTCCCACGCCGCCCAGGCGCGCCGTCAGGTTCTGGTAGGTACTGTCGACGTTGACGGAGCCGGCGCCATCGAGCGACAGCTTCAGTTCTTTGCCGGTAAACCCTCTCACGTCGGTGGCGCCCACGCCGTGCGACACCAGTTCATTCAAGTTTGGCACGGTCAGTTCGGCGCGCACATCGTATTTTTTGTTGTTGCCGATATGCCAGCTGCGGGTGCCTTCGGAATCGATATTGAGCGTGTCGCCGTTTTGGGTGACGATCACTTTCGCAATGTTATCCTTGTCGCCGATCAAGACCAGGGAAGGCGTGGCCCCCTGCGTGATGTGCAGGTTGATGACGCCGCCCAGCTGCACTTTCGCCACGCGCGCATTGATGCCGCGTTTCTGCGCGATGCGCTCGTCAGCCAACGCACTGCCCGCTGTTGCGCACAGTGTTGCCGCCATGACCGCCATGCCGAATAACTTGTTCATCCTGATTCCCCGGTGTTGTGTCGTCAATGTCTGGCGCGAATTAGTTGCCGAGCTGCGCTTTTTCAGCGGCGCTCAAACGCTTGGCGGTGACGGTGATGACCATCATCTCGGGCACGGTGCCGACCTTGACGACTTCAACGGGCGCCGGCTTGTGGGCAGATGAGGACGCGGTCGCCAGGCCCGTCATCGAGACGACGGCGACGGCTGCGACGAAGATCAATTCCATGTTTTTTGCGATGTTCATTGTGAGTTCCTCTGTGTATTAGTTCGTTTGCTTGAGTGAACTATAAACAGGGGCCACCCCGTGAGCGAGCGCATTGCGACGGAATGCGCATATGGCGGAATAGAATGCGCATGCGGGAGATGACGGCGCCGGCGCGGCAAGAGCTGACTCAGAAGCGGAATACCTGATACTTGTCGCAAGTAAAGGCTGCCTGCTGGCTGGCAACCGAACGCCAGAGCACGCTGGCGCCGGGTCGCGTCACCCACCACGCGATGCCGATCTGCTTGCCCAGGGCCGATGCCTGATCCCAGGTCGCAGCGGAGCGGATATCGGCAATTGCTTGCAGTCGTTTGGCCATCGGCGGGCGCATCCCGCCATACTTGATCACATAGGGCTTGCGAGCGCTCAAGGCTGTCAGGATGAGCTTGGGGTCATTGCCTGCGTCCTGGACGATATCGCTGGCCAAGCTGTGGGCCTTGATAAAATCAGCCGATCGCATCAGGCAGTCAGAAAAGGCGGGGTGCGCGACATTCCAAATTGGCATGGTCTGTATCCGGCTACCGAAGTCGCCTGGGATGACCAGCGTGACAACGAGCACGACCCAGCCCCAGCGAGCGGCACTGGACTTGCCCGGCGGCGCGTCGCCAAAGCGCAGGCGATACGCGCCTGATGTCGCCCAGAGCACCAGCACGAAGTAAGCCCAGACGAATGGCCTGTGCAGCAGTTCCTCCGGCATGCCCACATGACGGTCGTCCAGGGCGAGCCCGGTGGCCATGACCAGAAAGGTTCCGGCGACCAGGATCGGGAAAAGCCACACGACGGGTTCGAACTCCCGACGCAAGCGCTTGAGCAGGAATCCATATGCAACAGGAAAGAAGCCGAACGTAATGACGAGCAGCATGAGTGCGAACATGATGCCGTGCCCACTGGTCACAGGAAGACTATCGGAGAAGAGCGTTTTTACCAGACCCGGACGCTGCATGTTGAGGATCGACTGAGAAAATGTCGAGAGGCTGGACCCGTCAAGCCGAATCACTGGTACGCTCGCCAATTGCTGCGAGATATTGACGACGGCTATAAAGACCGTGGTGAACAGTGCCGCGATAGCACAGCGCTGCCACAGGAACAATCCCGCGAAAAACAATGCCGGAAAAAGCAAAACCAGCAAGGCAATGGCGACGAATATTTGCGCTTTGAAGACCAAGGTGACAAGTAAAAACGTATAGCTGGCGAAAATAAGCCCTATTCTTCGGCTACGGCATGCTTCCATCATCAACAGGAACGACAGTGCCGCACTAGCCACGCCATAGCCGCTTGCCGGTGCTACCTGTTGCAACCAGTGATAACTCATGAATGGGTTGCCAAAACCTTGTTGCGCGGCATCGGGCAAGATGAGAACTGCGAGCGCTCCAACCCCTGCGCCCCAGTTGCCGAACACTGGGGCGGCAAGCGCATACGCAGCGAAAAAAGTCAGCAATATACTGACCGGAACCAGGAAACTTGCGTAGGCAACCCACGCCGAGCTATCAGCGGCACTGACCATCAGTGCGGGGACTACATAACTTGCGAAATGATAAGGGTGAGCAACAACCCCCGCCATGCGCACGTCATAAATTGTCGACGCGCCGGTCGATCCCGCGAAAGCGGTGATTTGACTCAGATGGTAGAAAACGTCCTGCCAGGCCGGGACGATGGTGACAGAATGAGCGCTACTGATGGGACTGAACAAATCCCTGCACCACAGGGTTGTCGCCAGCAGGGCAAGGGCGATAAACGTTGATTCTGCCGCACTGCCACCGGACAACGCCTTCGTCCAGCGACCTCGACGGACGAAAATCCAGATAGCGATGGCAGCAATTGCAATGATCGCCGCGTCAGTGAGCAAACCGAAGCGAAGTACAAGCGCCAATACATAGAGCAGTACGATTCCCGTTAGGACACCGCTGAGCAATCTGAACGACAAGTTGTCAAAGGTCTCCTTGTCGTTGAGCATCACCTTGAGCAGTATGTCCCCCAACAAAAAAGCGACGATCACTGCGGTCAGCAAACCAATGGCAACTGCCAGGTTTGCTGATCTGGCGGTGAAAACATGCCATCCCATCAAAGAGACGTACACGTATAGCAATCCCAGCCATTTCCCCCGCAGGTGTACAGAGAACTTTCCCAGTGAATTCATTTTTCGTTTAGTCAGGTCGAGATGCTGGTTGCTCTGGTGTCGCGCCGAGCATGGCCGGGCCCGTTCCTGGCGTCTGGGTCGGTATAGCACGCACAATCGTGTGAGTGGTAGCGCCGGGTGGTGCCGCAACCAGTGTACACGGCAGCAATGGACGCCAGTGTGCATTGAACACCAGGCAAGGCGACGCAGTCAAAAAAAATGCCTCAGGTGAAGTTCACCTGAGGCATTGCTTGCGCGCTAATTTTTGGTGCCGACTGCCGGTTTCGAACTGGCCACCTGATGATTACAAATCAACTGCTCTACCAAATGAGCTAAGTCGGCGAAACTTTTACACGCCCGGATTATACGCTATTTGATACGCGTCAGTGTCGGTCGGCCGGACTTTTTCGGCGGTTCGTTGTTGTCGTCTGGCGCGCTCGAGAGCTTGGCTGGAACGCTTTCCGGCACGCTGCTGGGTACCGATGCCAGCGAGGGCGCCGTACTTAACGGGCTGTCGGCAGGCGCGGCGGCAGCCGCCTCGGCGGCGCTGCCCGAGACTTCAAACGCCATGCCCTGGCCGTTTTCATTGGCGTAGATCGCGAGCACATTGTGCACTGGCACGTAAATCTCGCGTGAAACGCCCCCAAAGCGGGCATGAAAGGCAACCGCGTCATTGTCCATCTTCAAGCCCGAGGTGGCGCCAAAGCTGATGTTGAGCACGATTTCGCCCTTCTTGACGTATTCCATGGGAACGGTGGTGCCGGCGTCGACCTTGACGGCCAGGTAGGGCGTAAAGCCGCTGTCGGTGCACCATTCGTAGATGGCGCGCAGCATGTAGGGCTTGGTTGAGATATCAGGCATGTTCTTTGAGTAGTTGAAACGCGTTGCACGCCAGTTTACTGCGATTTGCACGGTGACGTGCCAACTGGCGTGCAACGGAACTGCGGGACCTGCAGGAACTAAGGCAAGCTGCGGAGAGCGTTGCGCTTAACGGCGCATGACCTTTTCCGATGGCGTCAACGCTTCGATGTAGGCAGGGCGCGAGAAAATGCGCTCGGCGTACTTCATCAGCGGCGCAGCCGTCTTCGACAGTTCGATGCCATAGTGATCCAGACGCCACAGCAATGGCGCGACCGCAACGTCCAGCATGGAAAACTCGTCGCCCAGCATGTACTTGTTCTTGAGGAACAGCGGCGCAAGCGTGGTCAGGCGGTCGCGGATTTCGGCGCGGGCCTTGTCGTGGCTTTTGTCGTTGGCCTTGGCGCGCTCGGACTCGAGAACGTGCACATGGACGAACAGTTCTTTTTCGAAATTGAACAGCATCAGGCGGGCACGCGCGCGCATCAGCGGGTCGGCCGGCATCAGTTGCGGATGCGGGAAGCGCTCATCGATGTATTCGTTGATGATGTTCGATTCGTACAGAATCAGTTCGCGCTCGACCAGGATCGGCACCTGGCCGTACGGGTTCATCGTCGAAATGTCTTCTGGCTTGTTGAACAGATCCACATCGCGCACTTCGAAGTCCATGCCTTTTTCAAACAGGACCAGGCGGCAGCGTTGGGAAAACGGGCACGTTGTGCCGGAGTAGAGAACCATCATTGTTATAGTTCCTTAGAAACAAAGGGGGTGAAGCCACAAGTGGATCACCCCGAAATGATTGCCCGCCAGGCGGGCAATGAAAGACTTACATACGTAGCTACTTGATGACCGGGCCTTGCTTACTTAACGTCTTTCCAGTACGACTTGCTCAGCAGCCAGGCGAACAGGACGAAGAAGGACATCAGGAACAAGACCCAGACGCCGAGTTTCTTGCGCGTGGCAGCAGCAGGCTCGGCCATCCACCCCATGTAGTTCACCAGGTCGGCCGTTGCTTCGTCGAACTGAAGCTGCGTCATGGTGCCAGGGGTGACTTGCTCGAAACCGCCGAACACATGCACCATCTTGCCATGTTCGTGCGGATCAGCTTGCTCGACCATCTTGACGGTGCGCACACCTTGCATCTGCCACATGACGTGCGGCATGGCCACGTTCGGCACCACCAGGTTGTTCCAGCCGGTCGGACGGGTGTCGTCCTGGTAGAACGTGCGCAGGTAGGTGTACAGGTAGTCGGCGCCGGTGCCCGACGGCGAGGCCTTGGCGCGGGCGATCACCGACAGGTCGGGCGGCACGACGCCGAACCAGACCTTGGCATCTTCCGGACGCAGCGCGGTGGTCATCATGCCGCCCACTTTATCTTGCGTGAACAACAGGTTTTCCCTGATTTGCGCTTCGTCCAGGCCGAGGTCGCGCAGCCGGTTGTAGCGCATCGAAGAAGCCGAGTGGCAGTTCAGGCAATGGTTGACGAACAGCTTGGCGCCGTTCTGCAGCGACGACATGCTGGCGCGCGCCGGCGCCTTGTCCAGCGGGTGGCCGCCGGAGTTGGCGAATGCCAGGCCAGGCAGCAATGCCAGGATAGCGATCAGTTTTTGAGGAAAATTCATGTAAAGGTCCTTTTTCGCTTGTTGATGTCGTCGATTAGTGCGGATGGAACGTCACACGTTTCGGCACCGGCTTGAAGGTGCCCATCGAGCTCCACCAAGGCATCAACATAAAGAAGCTGAAGTACAACAGCGTGCAGACCTGCGAGATGAGCGTGTACGCTTCGGTCGGCGCCTGGGTGCCCAAAAAGCCGAGCAGCACAAAGCTGACAAAGAACACCAGGTACACATACTTGTGCCAGTCTGGACGGTAGCGGATCGACTTCACCGGCGACTGGTCCAGCCATGGCATCGCGGCCAGGATCATGACGGAGCCGCCAAAGAACACAACGCCCCACAGCTTCGCTTCCGAGAACTGCGGCAGCATCGCCACGATCACCAGCAGCGCGAAGACCGCGATGCCAGCCTTGACCACGAACGACAGGCGCGTTTTGAGCCAGATGAAGGCGACATAAGCGGCGATAGCTGCCATCAGCACGTAGATGAAGTCAGCCGTAACAGCACGCAATACCGAGTAGAACGGCGTGAAATACCAGGTCGGCGCAATGTGCGGCGGCGTTTTCATCGAATCGGCAGGGATGAAGTTGTTGTATTCCAGGAAGTAGCCGCCCATTTCAGGCGCAAAGAAGACCACTGCGCTAAAGATCAGCAAGAACACAGACACGCCGAACAAGTCGTGCACCGAGTAGTAAGGATGCGAAGGAATGGCGTCCACCGGATGGCCGTCGGCGCCCAGGTTTTCTTTCACTTCAATACCGTCAGGATTGTTCGAACCGACTTCGTGCAGCGCGATCAAGTGCGCGGCAACCAGGCCCAGCAGAACGAGCGGAATGGCGATCACGTGGAACGCAAAGAAGCGGTTCAGCGTGGCGTCGCCGACGACGTAGTCGCCGCGGATCCACAGCGACAGGTCAGGGCCGACCAGCGGAATGGCGCCGAACAGGTTGACAATCACTTGCGCGCCCCAGTACGACATCTGGCCCCAAGGCAGTAGGTAGCCAAAGAACGCTTCGGCCATCAGGGCCAGGAAAATCGCAAAGCCGAACAGCCAGATCAGTTCGCGTGGCTTGCGGTACGAGCCGTACAGCAGGCCGCGCGTCATGTGCAGGTAAATCACGATGAAGAACGCCGACGCGCCGGTCGAGTGCATATAGCGCACCAGCCAGCCGCCCGGCACTTCGCGCATGATGTATTCAACCGAGCTGAAGGCCAGGTTGGAATCAGGCTTGTAGTGCATCGTCAGGAAAATACCGGTGACGATCTGCAACACCAGAATCAGCATCGCCAGCGAGCCGAAGAGATACCAGAAGTTGAAGTTTTTAGGCGCGTAGTACTTGCCCCACTGATCATTCCACAGCTTGGTCAGCGGAAAACGGTCGTCGACCCAGCCCAGCGCTTTTTCAGCGACGGGGGCGTTGGCCGGTAATTTGGTTTCTTTGAAAGCGGCCATGATTATGCCTCGCCTTTCTCGTCTTTACCGATGAGGATTTTATTCTCGCTCAGGTACATGTATGGCGGAACGTCGAGGTTGGTCGGCGCAGGCTTGTTCTGGTACACGCGGGCCGCCAGGTCGAAGGTCGAGCCGTGGCATGGGCACAAAAAGCCGCCCTTCCAGTCGTTGGGCAGGTTCGGCTGTTCGCCTTCGGCAAAGCGCGACGTCGGCGAGCAGCCCAGGTGCGAGCAAATGCCAACGACGACCAGCACTTCCGGATGTTCCTTGCGCGAACGCGTCTGGTTCTTTGCGTACTCGGGCATGGCCAGCTGGTATACCTTGTCAGATTTCGGGTCGGCCAGCTGCGCTTCGGTTTTCGGCAGGCTTGCCATCATTTCCGGCGTGCGCTTCAGGATCCACACGGGCTTGCCGCGCCATTCGACTACTTTCATGCCGCCCGGCTGCAAATCGGAGATATCCGCTTCCACCGGCGCGCCGGCAGCTTTCGCCCGTTCCGACGGCTGGAAGGTGCCTACCAGTACTCCCGCCGTGCCCAAACCTATCGCTCCACCAGCGACGGCTGTCGCGCCGAGCAAACCGCGGCGGCCTGAATCGACCTGCTTTTCGTTACCCATACCAACCCCAATCAGTCAAAATGCGAAATCTTAAAAAGCCACTTAGAGCTTCTAGCAACCTTAAATTATAAGGGAAGCGGCTGGCGAAATGAAGAAATAATGTTGCCGAGCGCCCTGATCAGGTCCTTTTGCCCCACTTTCAGTCGCTTTAGAGGGCGGAACATGGCCGGCTTGCCACACATCGAAAAAAGCGCCTGCGCCAGGAACCGCGCGTGGGTGTTTGGTTTCTAAGCTGTTCAGGTATGATTGTGATCACACTTTTCAATAAGCGATGGGTAAATCATGGGCATGATGGGCGAGTTCAGGCAGTTCGCGATGAAGGGCAACGTGGTCGACCTGGCCGTGGGCGTCATCATCGGGGGCGCGTTCGGCAAGATTGTCGACTCGCTGGTGGCGGACGTCATCATGCCGCCCATCAGCCGACTGTTTGGCGGGCTCGACTTTGCCAGCTACTATCTGCCCCTGAAAGGGCAGGGCATGGGCTTGCCGCTGGCCGAGGCGCGCAAGCTGGGCGCCGTGCTGGCATACGGCAACTTTCTGACGGTGCTGCTCAATTTCATCATTCTCGCGTTCGTCATTTTCCAGATGATCCGCCTGATGAACCGCTTGCGCCGCACCGAACCGGCGCCGGCGGTGGTCGTGATCACGCCCGAAGAAATCGTCTTGCTGCGGGAAATTCGCGATGCGCTGAAAAAAGCGTGAATTACGCTTGACCAACGCTTCACCAACGCTTCACCAATATAAGGCTCGCTTCCCATGCGACGCTACTGGCTGTTGTTTGCGCAAACGGTGACGGTGGCCTTGGCGCTGTATTTTGTGGCGGCGACGCTACGGCCCGAGTGGCTGCGTTCTGGCGGCCATTTCTCGCGCGTGGGCACGGTGGCCGATTCGGTGGCGGTGCTGCAGTCCCCGCGCCTGCCGGCGCTGGCGGGCAGCTACCGCCTGGCGGCAGGGCGCGCCATGCCGGCCGTGGTCAACATCCTCACCAGCAAGTCGCTGGGCCAGAACCATCCGCTGCTCAAGGATCCGTTCTTTCGCCGCTTCTTCGGCGAGCGCGTCCCGCAAGACGAGCAGCAATCGAGCCTGGGCTCGGGCGTCATCGTCAGTCCCGACGGCTATATCCTGACCAACAACCACGTCATCGAAGCGGCTGACGAAATCCGCGTCGTGCTGGCTGACGGGCGCAAGGCCCCGGCCAAGGTGGTGGGGACCGACCCCGAAACCGACCTGGCCGTGATCCGCATCGACGAGCGCAGCCTGCCCGTGATGGTGCTGGGACACTCCGACCAGGCGCGCGTGGGCGACGTGGTGCTGGCCATCGGCAACCCGTTCGGGGTGGGGCAGACGGTGACCATGGGTATCATTTCCGCTCTCGGGCGCAACAACTTGCACATCAACCATTTCGAAGACTTCATCCAGACCGACGCCGCCATCAATTTCGGCAACTCGGGCGGCGCGCTGATCGATGCCGACGGTAATCTGTTAGGCATCAATTCGGCGATTTACTCGCAGACCGGCGGCTCGGTCGGCATCGGCTTTGCCATTCCCGTGAGCACCGCCAAGGCCGTGATGGAAGCGATCATCAAGGATGGCCAGGTGGTGCGCGGCTGGATCGGCATCGAGACCCAGGACATCACGCCGGAACTGGCCGAGAGCTTCAGCCTGGCGCGCGACAAGGGCGCCATCATCGCCGGCGTGGTGCGCAACGGCCCGGCCGACCGTGCGGGCATGAAGCCGGGCGACATCTTGCTGACGGTGGCGGGCAAGCCGGTCGCGAGCACCAGCGAGACGCTCAAGTTGATTGCCCAGCTCATTCCTGGCCAGAAAGCTACAATGACGCTGATGCGCAAGAACCGCGAAACGGCGGTCGAAGTGAGCATCGCCAAGCGCCCCCGCGCCGAGTAAACATTTATAAATGGAATTCCAAGTATGCACTTGCGCGACTTGACGCAATTTTTAACCGAGCTGGCCGACAACAACAACCGCCCCTGGTTCATCCACAACAAACCACGCTACGATATTTTGCGCGAAGAGTTCGAGAC
This sequence comes from Massilia sp. TSP1-1-2, assembly GCF_049896185.1. Lineage (NCBI taxonomy): Bacteria > Pseudomonadati > Pseudomonadota > Betaproteobacteria > Burkholderiales > Oxalobacteraceae > Massilia > Massilia sp. TSP1-1-2. The sequence goes on along the minus strand of NZ_JAFCTU010000003.1, from coordinate 185,923 downwards.
CGTGGTCACCGAGCTGATCGCCGCCATCGCCACGTTCGACCGGCAAGTAGTGGCGTGCAATCCCAAAAAAGCCATGTTTCGCATCAACCGCGACGTGCGTTTTGCCAACGACAAGCGGCCCTACAAGACGCGTTTTTCAGCCGGCATCACGCCGAACGATTTGCGCCGGCCCAGTGCGGGCGGCGGGCCCACCTATTATTTCCATATCGAAGGCGACGGCACGCTGGGCATCGGCGCGGGCGAGTACATGCCGCCGGCCGAGCGCTTGAAAGCGATCCGCGAGCAGATCGTCAACGATGCGACAGGTTTTGCCAAACTGATCAAAAATAAGTCCCTGCGCGCGACCTTTGGCGAACTGGAAACCGAGCATAAACTGCTACGGCCGCCCAAGGGGTATGACCCCGAGCATCCGCACATTGAATACCTGAAACTGAAAGGGTTCTTTTTGTGGACCGAGGTCAAGCTCACGCTGAACGCACCTGAGGAACTGGTGCCGCAGTTGGCGCGCGCCTACAAGGATGCCTATGCGCTCGTGGCCTGGCTAAGGGCTGTCGAAGTCGCACCCACCGAAGACTGACAGGAGATTGTATGGCTTTGCAACATGCCGCCTCTGGCGAACTGATACGCCTGCAACGCAGCGACGACGATATCGCCCATTTCACGTCCGTAGCGCTGGCCAAGACCGCGCATATGGAGTTGATCCGGCTGGTGCTGCCCAAAGAACGCGACATGCCGGTGCACAAGGTTGACGGCGAGATGAGCTTGTTGTGCCTGCAGGGCGAACTTGTGTGCGATGCGCATGGGGCCTCGACCGTGCTCAGGCCTGGGGAAATGCTGTATTTGCTGGGCGGCGTGCCGCACGCGGTGCGCGCGAATGAAGACGCGGTGGCGCTGCTGACGATTTTACTCAATCCGCGCTGAGGCGGTGATGGCGGTGCGGTGGTCCCAATGAGCCGGGTCTATCCCCACATTGTCCTCGCGTACGAGGGTGTAGTAAAAGCGATGGCTACCGCGTAGGTCGGAAAAGCGTAGCGCATTCCGACAGGCGTCGACGGGACGCGAGCATGTCGGAATGCGCTGCGCTTTTCCGACCTACGGTTCTCGGCAACGCGAAGTATCCGCGCACCGAGCTTTTACTGCCGTGGTGGATCCGTGCGTGCGCGTCCGGTTTACGCCAGGACGGTGGAACAGGCCACAGCTCGCCTTCCAACAGGCGCCACCCTGATCACGCCAACTCATCCCTCGGATCGCGCGCCAGCAATTGCGCCAGCATCGCCTGCGGCGTATCCCCGTCAAACAACACCCCCGCCACCGCATTGGTAATCGGCATATCCACCCCAAGAGATCGCGCCAGCTCCCGCACCGCCTTGGCACACGGCACGCCTTCCGCCACATGCCCCAGCTCGGCCACGATGGTCTCCAGCGCCTGCCCCTTGGCCAGTGCCAAGCCCACCTTGCGGTTGCGCGACAAGTCCCCCGTGCAGGTGAGAATCAAATCCCCCATCCCCGTCAGCCCCATGAAGGTGCTGCTGGACCCACCCAAGGCCGTTCCCAGTCGCACGATTTCCGCCAGCCCGCGCGTGATCAGTGCGGCCCTGGCATTCAAGCCCAGCCCCAGCCCGTCGGCCACGCCGGTGGCGATCGCCAGCACATTCTTGACCGCGCCGCCCACTTCCACGCCCACCAGGTCGTCACACGAATACACGCGAATATTACCGCCGTGAACCGCCGCCACAACCCGCTCGCGCAGCGCTTCGGAGCTTGACGCCACCGTCAGCGCGCACGGCAGTCCGCGCGCCACTTCCTGCGCGAATGACGGCCCGGACAGCGCCGCGCCCGGCACGCTGTCGCCCAGCACTTGCTGCACCACCTGGTGCGGCAGCAGGCCGGTGCCGCCTTCAAAACCCTTGCACAGCCACACGATATTGGCAATTGGCCGGCCCTTGAGCTGTTCGAGCAGCGGGCGCAAGCCGGCCACCGGACAGGCGGCAATCAGCAGCGGCGCGCTCAATCCGTCCACGTCTGAATCGTCCAGGTGCGCCAGTGCGGCGTCAAAGTCGCCCGTCACGCGCAAGCCGTCAGGAAAGGCAAAGCCGGGCAGGTAATGCGTATTTTCGCGCGCGGCGTCGATCGCTTGCATGGCAGCGCTGTCGCGCCCCCAGATCAGCACGTCGTTGCGCTCGGCCAGTGCCAGCGCGACCGCGGTTCCCCAGGCGCCGGCGCCCAGCACGGTGATCTTGCGTAAGTTTTTCTTATGCATGGAGTGTCCCGGGTCAGATGCCCCAGACCTCCGTCGCCTTGATGTAACCGATGATGCCATCCTTGTGGCGCACCTTGACCCAGCTCGACGCTTGCGGGTCAGCCAGTTCGAGCAGCACGCCCTTGTCGGCCATCATCAGGGCAATGCCGCTGTCGTCCGCCGTCGGGCGCACCTTGGCGCCGGACACGCGCACCACCACATTGCGCTTGGCGCTCAGCAGTTTTAGCTCGGTCCACGCCATGTCGCCGCTGGCGTCGCGCACCTTGACCCATTCGCCGTAGCTCAGCACCACCTCGACCGGCATGCCGCGCGGGGCGATGAACAGCTTGCCGCCGCGCAGCGAAGGGGCGTCATACAGGATGGCCGGGGTCGCGCCCACGGTCTTGAAATCGAATGCTTGTGCAGTCGCCGCCGCGAGCAATAACGCTGCGCTGACTAAAAAACGGGGGAATGTCATGGTGGCCTTCGCCGATGGTTGCAGGGTGGACAGGATTCTGCCCACCCCTGATGCTGCAATTACTTGATTACTGAATGACTTAGTGTGCTGCGGTGTCTGCCGGCGCTGCGGCCGCTGCATCAGCGAGGGCTTGGCGGCGCTGCTGGTAAAACACTTCAAAATTGATTTCAGCCAGGTGCACTGGCGGGAAGCCGGCGCGGGTGATGATGTCGGCGATGTTGCCGCGCAGGTAAGGGTAGACGATGTTCGGGCAACCGATTCCCAGCAGTGGATCCATCTGGTCCGCAGGAATGTTGCGCGCTTCAAAGATACCGGCTTGCTTGCCTTCGACCAGGAACGCGACCTTGTCCTTGACCTTGGCGGTCACGGTGATCGTCACGGTCGACTCGTAGATGCCGTCGGCGATGGCTTCGGCGCCCACGTCGAGCGACACTTCGATGGTCGGCGCTTCTTGCTCGAGGAAGATGGCTGGGGAATTCGGTTGCTCCAGCGACATGTCTTTCAGGTAGACGCGTTGGATTTGAAATACTGGTTGCAAGGTTTCGTCAGACATGGAACGCTTTCGTTGAGAAATAAAAAGAACGGCGAGCCGCCGTTCCAGATGTGCTTGAATTCAAACGCGACGGCAATTGTATCAAAACCAACCCACCTGAAAAGTGTTTTAAGCAATCCATCCGGGTGCTTTTCGCTGCGTTGCGCTCATGTGGGGCTTAAACGGCGTTTAACAAGGGGTCCAGGCGTCCGGCCTGGTCCAGCGCGTACAGGTCGTCAAAGCCGCCCACATGGGTGTCGCCCACAAAAATTTGCGGCACGGTGCGCCGGCCCGTTTTTTGCATCATGATCGTTTTTTGCTCGGCATCGAGGTCGACCCGGATCTTTTCAATCTCGACGCCTTTGGCTTCAAGCAGGCGCTCGGCGCGCACGCAGTACGGGCACGAGGCCGTGTGATACATCACAACATGGGCTGTCATGGGGAAATCCTTTCTTACTTGACTGTGGGCAGGCTTGCGGCTTGCCAGGCGGCGAGGCCACCATCGAGGGCGAGTGCATCTTCAAATCCGGCGGCCTGCAGCAGGCGCACAGCCTTGTCGGCCCGCGCGCCACTCTGGCACACGACAACAATGCTCTTGCTCTTGGACTTGTCCAATTCGCCGATACGTTTGTCGAAGTCTGTCAGTGGAATGTTTTTCGCGTCGCGCAAATGGCCAGCGGCAAATTCTTCCGGGGTACGAATGTCGACCAGAACATGCTTGCCGCGGTTGATAATCTGCACCACTTCGGTCGCAGAAGCACGCTTGCCGCGTGGCATGAGGGCCGGCAGCAGCAGCGCGCCACCCGACATGACGGCAATGCCGATGAGCAACAAGTTGTCTAGAATAAATTTCACGGAATTCCAATAGTTAATGGTTTAAGACAAGGCAATGCGGGCATTATAAAATAGAAGACGGCTCTCGATTAAAATCTTACCTCCGGCATCCTTCCGATCCCACCAACTCCTGGAAAACATTACATGTACAAAATTGTCTTCATGCGCCATGGCGAATCCACCTGGAACCTCGAAAATCGCTTTACGGGCTGGACCGATGTCGATCTGACCGAAAAGGGTGTACGCGAAGCAAAAAGCGCAGGGCAAGTCTTGAAAGAAGCCGGTTTTACCTTCGACGTGGCCTATACGTCGGTGCTCAAGCGCGCCATCCGCACGCTGTGGCTGGCGCTGGACGAGATGGACATGATGTGGCTGCCCGTCAAGAACGACTGGCGCTTGAATGAGCGCCACTATGGCGCCCTGCAAGGCTTGGACAAGGGCGAAACCGCCGCCAAGTATGGCGACGCGCAAGTGCTGGTATGGCGCCGCAGTTACGACACGCCGCCGCCGCCTTTGGCAGCCGATGATGAGCGCACTTCGTTCAAGGACCCGCGCTACGCCGGCGTGCCGCAGGACAGTATTCCGCTCACCGAATGCCTGAAGGATACCGTGGCGCGCGTGATGCCGGTGTGGGATGAAGAAATTGCCCCGGCCATCCGCGCCGGCAAGAAAATTTTGATCTCGGCCCACGGCAACAGCCTGCGCGCGCTGATCAAAATGCTCGACGGTATTTCCGACGAAGACATCGTGGGCTTGAACATTCCCAACGGCCAGCCGCTGGTCTACGAGCTCGACGCCGACTTGAAGCCGATTCGCCATTACTACCTGGGCGACCAGGACGCCATCGCCGCCGCCGTGGCCGCCGTGGCCAACCAGGGAAAGGCCAAGTAAGCTTTGTCTTTCCCATTGTCGACCCGCTGGGTCAAGCAGTTCGGCGCCGGCAGCGTGCTTTGCATGCTGCTGGCCGCCGCCGTGGGCATCGCGCATGCCGCCCCCAAAAAACCGACCGAACGCACCAAGCAGAAAGCGGCGGCCGAAGCCACGCGCGCTGAAATCGCGCAAAAACTGGCCCGCATGAAAAGCGAGCTGGTCAAAACCGAAGATCAAAAGGAAGACGCGGCCGACACCCTGGCCAAGTCCGAGGAAGCCATTTCCGACGCCAACCGCCAACTGCGCGAACTGGCCGAAGAACAAGTGGAAACGGGCCACAAGCTGACCAGCCTCGGCGCCGAACAAGAACGCCTGACCGGCGTGGTGACCGCCCAGAAAAAGCAACTGTCCGCCTTGCTGCGCGAGCAGTATGTGGCGGGCAATGAAGACCGCATCAAGCTCTTGCTCTCGGGCGACAACCCGAACCGCATCAGCCGCGATTTGCAACGCATGTCCTACGTGTCGCAAGCCCAGGCGCGCCTGCTGGCCTCGCTGCGGCAAAACCTGGCCCAGGTCGAACTGAACCAGCAAAAAGAACAGAATGCCAAGGCTGAGCTCGATGAGATCGCCGAAGAGGAGCGCGACCAGAAAGTCGTGCTGGAGCAGGAAAAGGCGCACCGCGCCGCCTTGCTCGGCACGCTGTCGAAAAAACTCGTGGCCCAGCGCAAGGAAATCGGCACGCTCGAGCGCGACGAACAGCGCATGGCCGGCCTGGTCGACAAATTGTCGCGCCTAATCAAGGAACAGGCGGAAGCCGCCGCCGCCGAAAAACGGCGCCTGGAAGCGGTGGCCGCCGCCAGGGCCCGCGCCGCTGCCGAAGCCGCGCAGCTGGCCCGCGCGCGCGCCGAGGCGGAACGCGAGCGCCTGGCGCGCGTTGCTGCCGCCGCCACCGCCGCCGCGGCCAAGCCGCCCGTCAAGGGTGCGCCGCCGCTGCCTGTGCCAAAACCGCCCAAACCGTTCAAGCCCGACCCGATCGACGACGTCGAGCCACCCGTGCGCGTGGTCCAGACGCCGCCCAAACCGGATCCGGCGGCGGCCCGGCCGGCCGACATCGCGCTCGCCCCTGCCGCCCCGGATGGCGCATTTGAAAGCCTCAAGGGCCGCATGCGCGCCCCGGTCAGCGGGCAACTGGCGGCCCGGTTCGGCGCCAAGCGCGACGGCGGCCCCAGCTGGAAAGGCGTGTTCATCAAGGCGCCGGAAGGCAGCGAAGTGAAGGCCGTGGCCGCCGGACGCGTGGTGTTCGCGGCCTGGATGCGCGGCTTTGGCAACCTCATCATTGTCGACCATGGCAGCGAATACCTGTCCATCTACGGCAGCAACCAGTCGCTGCTGCGGCGCGTGGGCGACGCCGTCAAGGGCGGCGAACCGATTGCCAGCGCGGGAAACACGGGCGGGGGCGAAGATTCGGGGCTATACTTTGAACTCAGGCACCGCGGTGCGGCCTTCAATCCGGCGTCCTGGATCAGCTTTTAAAGGGTAGGCATGAATGTCAAGAATATCGGCCTGATCGGCGTGGGCATGGTGGCCGGCTTTGCCGCGTCGCTGCAGTTTTCCGCCATGGCGCAAAAGGGCGACGTCAACGCGCCGCTGCCGCTGGACGAACTGCGCCAGCTGGCCGACGTCTATGGCCTGATCAAGTCCGACTATGTGGAACCGGTCGAAGACAAAAAGCTGCTCTCGCAAGCCATTTCCGGCATGGTCGCCTCGCTCGACCCGCATTCGGTCTATCTCGACAAAAAAGCCTATCGCGAAATGAAGGAAAGCATGCAGGGCCGCTTCGTGGGCCTGGGCATCGAGGTGGCCATGGAAGACGGCTACGTCAAGATCGTCAGTCCCATCGAAGACTCGCCGGCGTTTCGGGCCGGGATCAAGCCGGGCGACCTGATCACCCGCATCGACAGCACGCCCATCAAGGGCTTGTCGCTGGACGAAGCGATCAAGAAAATGCGCGGCCTGCCCAAGTCCAAGGTGGTGCTGACCATCGCCCGCAAAGGCGAAGACAAGCCCTGGATCGTGCCGCTGGTGCGCGAGGAAATCCGGGTTCAGAGCGTCAAGGGCAAGATCGTCGAGCCGGGCTACGGCTGGCTGCGCATCAGCCAGTTCCAGGAACTCACGCTCGATGAAATGAGCAAGAAGATCAACGCCCTGTACGCCCAGGAGCCCGCGCTCAAGGGCCTGGTGCTCGACTTGCGCAACGACCCGGGCGGCTTGCTGCCGGGCGCGGTGGGCGTGTCGGCCGCGTTTCTGCCGTACGACAAGGAGATCGTCTCCACCGTCGGCCAGCTGAAAACCTCGAACGAAAAACTGTACGGCCGGCGCGAGTTTTACGCGCCGCGCGCCGGCGCCGATCCGCTCGCGCGCCTGCCGGCCGCGCTCAAGAACGTGCCGATCGTGGTGCTGGTCAATGGCGGCTCGGCCTCGGCCTCCGAAATTGTCGCCGGCGCACTGCAAGACTATAAACGCGCCATCGTGATGGGCACCCAAACCTTCGGCAAGGGCTCGGTGCAGACCTTGCGCCAGCTGTCCGAAGACACCGCCGTCAAGCTGACCACGGCGCGCTACTTCACGCCGTCGGGCCGCTCGATCCAGGCCAAGGGCATCGTGCCCGACCTGATGGTCGATGAAACGGCCGACGGCGACGGCTTGAACAGCCTGCGCGTGCGCGAGTCCGACCTTGAAAAACACCTGTCCGACGGCAGCGGCAAGGAGCCCGACCCGGCCCTCAAGGCCAAGCGCGACGAGATGGAAGAAGAGCAGCGCGCGCTGGCCATGTCCAAGTCGCGCAAACCGCTCGACTTTGGCAGCAGCACCGACTTCCAGTTGGCGCAGGCGCTCAATCACCTCAAGGGCTTGCCGGTCAAGCTGTCCAAGGTGGAAACCGTGCTGGCCAAGGACGACAAGTCGGCCCTGCCCAAGCTTGACGTCAAGCCGCCCGAACTGAAGGCTGCGCCAAAAGCCAAATGAAGCCGGGGCTGAGCGACCAGGGGCTGAGTGACCAAGGGCTGAGTGACCAAGGGCTGAGTGACCAAGGGCTGAGCGATCAACAGCTGCTGCGCTATTCGCGCCACATCCTGCTCGACGAGATCGGCATCGAAGGCCAGCAGCGCCTGCAGGACGCCAGCGCGCTGGTAATCGGCGCTGGCGGCCTGGGGTCGGCCGCCGCCATGTACCTGGCCTCGGCCGGGGTCGGGCGCATCGTGCTGGTCGACGACGACGAGGTCGACCTCACCAACCTGCAGCGCCAGATCATGCACACCACGCAGCGCGTGGGCCAGGCCAAGGTCGACTCCGGCCGCGCCGCGCTGCTGCAAATTAATCCCGACATCGACGTCGTCGCCCTGCGCGAGCGGGCCGATGCGGCGCGTTTGGCCCAGCTGGCAGAAGGCAGCAGCGTGGTGCTCGACTGCTGCGACAACTTCGCCACGCGCCACGCCGTCAACCGCGCCATCGTGGCCGCGCGCGTGCCGCTGGTGTCGGGCGCGGCGATCCGCTTCGACGGCCAGATCAGCGTGTTCGACCCGCGCCTGCCGGATGCGCCCTGCTACGCCTGCCTGTTCCCGCCGGATGGTGGTTTCCAGGACGCCGCCTGCAGCAGCATGGGCGTGTTCGCGCCGCTGGTGGGCATGATCGGCGCGATGCAGGCGGCCGAAGCGCTCAAAATCATCATGCAGGTGGGCGTTTCGCTGGCCGGGCGCCTGCTGCTGCTCGACGCTCGCGCAATGGAGTGGACCAGTATCGGCGTGGCGCGCAATCCCGCGTGCCCGGTGTGTTCGCCTTGCCAATGACGCTCGCCAATTTGCCATTGAGCGACGCCGACGCGCGCTGCTTGCTAAGCGCACTACAGGACGCGGGCGACGTCCACACGGAAAGCGACTTCATATCCTGGAGCAGCGAAACGCTTCAGGCTGTTCTACCGCACGAGATGATGCATTGCTATTTGGGAATGATGAACAATGGCGCCTGACGCCGCTAAAATGGCTTAAGAAACGCTATCCCGCGTCGTGCATGCGCCAGTTCGAGGATGCGCAAGGCACGATCATGACGCCTTTCATGCGCCTTTCATGCGCCTGTCCGGCGCCACGGGCACCGTGCAATTGTTCGAGCCCGATCGTGACACCGTACTCTTCACGCTGGAGCTGCAGCAATTCCATCACCATGAGCTAAGCAATATCGCCGCCCACGCCCAGTCCTGCGCCATCACGGGGCTGACCAGCCACTTCAGCTTTTCCCAGATGCCCGAACCCTTGAGCGCCAGGCATGCCAGCGTGCTTGCCCTCTTGGTGCCGCACATGCACGCCGCGCTGAACCGTATCGTTGGCGCCGAGCAGGAACAGATCGCGGCAGCGCCGGACAGTGTTGCGAGCAATTTGACGCCGCGCGAAAGGGAAGTGCTCGACTGAATCATGGAGGGCAAGACCAACTGGGAAATTTCGAAAAGAGTGGGCTGCAGTGCGAGCACCATCAAGACCCATCTGCAGCATATTTATGCCAAGCTCGGCGTGACGGGCCGGGCCAAGGCGGCCGCGCTGTGGGCTTGCCGCGCAGCAGCGCCGAGGCGCCCCGGCCTTCGCCATGCAGACGGAGCTTCTTTAGCGTCATTGATAACGCGGCCGGGTTTGCCATAAACCGTGCAAGCCGTTTTGTCAATCCGCCTGTCAGCGGCTAGCCTGGTGCCGCCCAACCGCCTTACGATTGCGCGCAGCATTTCCTCCATCTCAGCACGCGTCATGCCATCGCACCGGCATGGGCGCGGCCCTTGCCAGCGAGCACACACAGCCATGCATCAATCTGCCAATCCCTGGGTCCAGACCCTGAGCGCCTACCAGCCGGGCGAGAGTGCCGCCGTGGACGGCCTGGCGCGGCGCCCCGTCAAGCTGTCGAGCAATGAAAACCCCCGGGGCGGCGCGGCGCGCATCGCGCACTTGCTGGCCAGCCAATCCGATTGCGACATCGGCCGCTATCCCGACGACGCCAGTGCGCTGCTGCGCGCCGCGCTGGCCGGGCAGCTCGGTCTGGCGCTCGACAATGTGCTGGTCGGCAGCGGCTCGTCGGACATCCTGTCGATGGTGGCCAAGACCTTTCTCGCGCCGGGCCGGGTAGCGTTGATTTCTTCCTGTACTTTTTCCCTCTACCGCGTGATCGCCCAGGCTGTCGGCGCCGATATCAACGTGGTGTCTCCCGACGATTACGGGCACGATCTGGATGCATTGGTGCGCGCCGCAGCGTCATCGCACTTGGTGCTGATCGACAATCCCTGCAATCCAAGCGGGCGCTATCTTCCGTATGCAAGCCTGGCCCGCTTCCTGGCCGGGCTGCGGTCCGATTTGCCCGTGGTGATCGATGAAGCGTATTTTGAATATGCCACCCAGTCCGACTATGCCAGCTGCATCGACCTCATCGAGCGGCATCCGAACCTGCTGGTGGTGCGCACCTTCTCCAAGGCCCACGGGCTGGCCGGCGCGCGCCTTGGCTACTGCATCGGCCATCCACAACTGATCGGCCTGGTCAACCGGATGCGCGCGCCCTTCAACGTCAGCGTGCTGGCCAGCCAGCTAGGCATTGCCGCACTTTCTATCCCAGAGCTGCGCCAGCAATGCGGCCGAGCGCGCGCGCCTGGCCGCCGCGCTGGCCGCAATGGGCATCATTGCAGTGGAGTCGGCTGCCAACTTGCTGTTCCTCCCGGTGCGCCGCGACGCGGCCCAACTGGCCCAGTTGCTTGAAGGCCATGGCGTGCTGGTACGTGCGCTGGCCGACCATCCACAGCACTTGCGCGTGACAATCGGCCTGTCAGACGAAAATGCGCGCTTCCTGGAAGCGATGGCCGGCGTGCTGGCTGCGTAACACTGCTGCCCCCCGGAATGCGCCAAGCGTTCAGGATCTGTTGCAAATGGCCATTGCGTTGTGCAATGCGCTCTTGAAAAGCCGAACGGAGGGCTGCGGCCCTTCTGCGGCGGTGCGCGAATGGCATAATTCCCCCGCTGCCGCGCACGTCTGACGTGCCTCAACTCGCGCCGCCGCCAAAACACGTGCCCCTGCCGCCCCGCAGCGCCTTACAATTGCCTTACAATTGTTATTTCCTGGCGTTGGCCCGGCTGCGCCTTTCGGCCTTATACTCTGCGTTCAACTATTTAGACTACTGATCAACTATGCACATCGTCTCGCACCGCCGCTCCATGCGCAGCACCAACTTGCTGCAGCGCGGCTTCACCCTTATTGAAATCATGGTCGTGGTCGTCATCATCGGCATTCTGGGCGCGCTGGTCGTGCCCAAGCTGATGGACAAGCCGCACCAGGCGCGCGTTACCGCGGCCAAGAGCGACATCGGCCAATTGATGCAGGCCCTCAAGCTCTACAAGCTGGACAACCAGCGCTACCCCACCACCGAGCAAGGCTTGCAGGCGCTGATCGCCAAGCCCACCAGCGGCCCGGCCGCCAACGGGTGGAAGGGCGGCGGCTACGTCGACAAACTGCCAAAAGATCCATGGGGCAACCCGTTCCAGTACATGGCGCCCGGCCTGCACGGCGAGATCGACCTGTTCTCGCTGGGCGCGGACGGCCAGCCTGGCGGCGCCGGCGACGACGCCGACATCAATTCGTGGGATTAAGCTGGCCTTGAGCCGGGAGCGCATGTGAAGGCAGTCACGAAGGCAGCCACCGAGGCAGGCACTAAGGCAGGCACTGCGCCAAGCCGCGCCATCCGCGGCTTTACGCTGGTCGAGCTGATGGTTGTGCTGGCCATCATCGGGATCACGCTCGGCATGGTCTCCTTCAATGCCATGCCCAGCCCGCGCCAGAACCTGCAGGGCGAGGCCCGCCGCATCGCGCTGCTCCTGCAGCTGGCGCGCGACGAAGCCATCGTGCGCAACCGCCTGGTTGCCTTTGAAGCGGACGGCGAGGCCTACCGCTTTTTGGTGCGCAACGAGGGCAGCTGGGATCCCGTCACCCGCGACGATTTGCTGCGCGAGCGCCCCTTCAAGGGCGGCCCGGTCAGGCTGCTGATCGATCCGGCGTCGGCCGGCAGCGGCAACCCGATGCGCATCACCTTCGGGCGCGAACCGGTCGACAAGCCGTTCGTGCTGACCATGGCCATCGGCGAGGACAGCGTCGCCATCCGCGCCGACGGCATCGGCCACTTTGTCGTCGAATGAAGCGAACCATGAAACTGCCTATGCGTCCTTCACGTCCTTCACGTGGCTTCACCCTGCTCGAAGTGCTCGTTGCGCTCGTCATCGTCGGCACCGCGCTGGGCGCCTCGCTGCGCGCGGTCGGCAGCCTGACCTCGAACAGCGCGGGCTTGCGCGCCACCATGATGGCCACCTGGTCGGCCGAGAACCGCCAGGTCCAGATCCGGCTGGACAAGGTCTATCCGCAACTGGGCAAGCGCACCACCGAATGCCCGCAGGGCTACCTCAAGCTGGTGTGCCAGGAAGAGATCCTGCCCACGCCCAATCCCCGCTTTCGCCGCGCCGAGGTCAGCGTCTACGACCTGGCCGACCCGAATCGCCGCATCATCAAGCTGGTGCAGCTGGTGCCGCAGCCATGAGGCGCCAGGCGAACCGGCGCGGCTTTACGCTGATCGAACTGCTCGTTGCCATCAGCATCCTGGCCATCGTCGCGGTGCTGGGCTGGCGCGGGCTCGATTCCATCGTGCGCGCCCGCATTGCGCTGTCGGCCGAAATCGAATCGACGCGCGGCATGCAGCTCGCCTTTGCCCAGATGCAGAGCGACGCCGAACATATCGCCTCGCCCGCCACGCTGCAAAGCCGCACCGCACTGCTGGCCGACATTGAAAGCATGTCGCTGGTGCGCATGATCGAACTGGAAAACGAGCCCACGCGCCTCGCGGTGGTGACTTACCGCGTGCACGACGGCGTGCTTGACCGGCGCGAATCGGCCGCCACGCGCGACCTGATGCAGATCGACGTTCTGTGGAAGGCCGCCACCACCAAGCTCGACACGGCCCAGCCGGTGGTGCTGCAGTCCGGCGTGAACCGGATGATGGTGCAGACTTTCGTCGGAGGGCGCTGGGTCATGCCGGGCCCGGCCGGCGGCAACGGCGGCGCCAACGTGCCGCCGACCGGCCTGCAGGTCGGCTTCGAGCTCAAGGACGTGCCTTCGCTGATGGTCAAGAACTTCCTGCTGGGAGGGGCATGATGCGCGCTTTCCCGACTGCTCAAAAGCGCCAGCGCGGCGTGGCGATCATCACCGCGCTGCTGCTCACCACGCTGGCGGTGACGATTGTCGCCAGCCTGTTCTGGATGCAGCAGGTGCAGGTGCGCTCGATGGAAAACCAGCGCCTGCAACTGCAGACCAAGTGGATTTTGCGCGGCGGGATCGATTTTTCACGCATGTTGCTGCGCGAGGAAGGCTTGCAGCGGCCCGCGTACACATCGCTGCTATCGATCTGGAACACCCCGCTCGAAGAAACCAAGCTGGACGACTACGTCGAAAAAGAGCGTCTCGAGAGCGAAAAATCCGACGCCACGCTGCAAGGGCGCGTTCTGGACGCCACGGCGCGTTACAATCTCAACAATTTGGCGCAAGGCACCCAGATTGATCTTGCCCAGGTGGCGCTGTACAAGCGCCTGCTCGAAAACGTGCAAGTCAATCCAACGCTGGCGCAAAAGACCGCGCAGGCGGTGGCCGACGGCTCGCCGCCGGGACCGGTGACGTCCGGCGCGTCCCAGCCGGCGGCGCGCTCCATTGTGCCGCTCGGTCTTACCCGGATCGAAGACTTGCTGGCCATTCCCGGCTACACGCTGGCCGACGTCAACAAGCTGCGCGAAGTGGCGGTGGTGCTGCCGGCCGGGGGTACCACGATCAATGTGAATACGGCGCCGGCCGAAGTGATTTCGGCGCTGGTCAGTGGCTTTTCGGTGGCGCAGGCGAACGCGCTGGTGGCGCGCCGCAAGCAGGCGGACTACCGCACGCCGGCCGATTTTACGGCGCAGCTGTTCGGGGTGCCGCAGACGAATTACCCGTCTCAGACGCTGTATGACGTCAAGAGCGAGTGGTTCCTGGTGCGCTCGCGCGTGCGCCTGGACCGCGCCGCGCTGGACGCCGAATCGCTGATCAACCGCCAGCTGACGGCGCCCAATGCGACCATCATCGAGTGGGTCAGGCAAAACTAGGTCCGTGACTGGGTACGGAGGGCAGGAACGGCAAGACTGAACGGCAAGACTGAGCGGCAAGAATAAGAGCGGCAAAACCAAGAACGAAAGCGAGACTGTTTGACTACTTTATATATCCGCCTCCCCGCCCGCGCCGACAGCGAAGGCGCACTTGCGCGCTTTGCGCTGGTGGCCGACGGCGGCGCCGTGATGCAGCAGGGCGCAGGCGCGCTGCGCAGCATGGGCGACGTGGTCGCCGCCAGCCGCCGCGTGGTGCTGCTGCTGGCCGCGCCCGACGTCACGCTGCTGCACGTCAAAACGCCGCCGCTGTCGGCGGCGCGCCTGAAGGCGGCGCTCCCCAATCTGGTCGAAGAACAGGTGCTGGGCGACCCGGAAGACTGCGTGCTGGTGGCCGCTCCCGCCCAGCTGGACGACGGCATGCGCACCGTGGCCGTGGCGCAGCGCGCCTGGCTCGAGGCGATCGTCAAGGGCTTGCTGGCGATGGGCGCGCGCAGCGTGTCCGCCTTGCCCTCGCAACTGTGCCTGCCGCTCGCGCCCGGCAACGTCTCGGGCGCGATCGACGCCAACGGCATCACGCTGCGCCATGGCCTGTACGCCGGCCTGGGTTTGGCGGTGGCGGGCACGCCGGCCATGGCGCTGCAAACGGCGCGCGCGCTGGCCGGCGACTCGCCGCTCAATTTGTACGTTGAAACTGAAGAACTGGGCGAATACCAGGCGCTGGTGGCCGAAGCGGGCCCCGGCATCCACGTCGAAGCCGAACACTGGGCGCACTGGATCGCCGGCTCGAAAAGCACCCACTTGGACCTGGTGCCCGGTCTGGGCGCGGCCGGCGCCCAGGTGCGCGACTGGAAGAAATGGCGCTGGCCGTTGCGCATTGCGCTGCTTGCCGTCGTGGTCAACCTGATCGGCCTGAACGTGCAGTACATGCGCCTGAAGCGCGAAGCGCAGGCTATTACGCTGGGCATGACCCAGACCTTCAAGGCCGCGTTCCCGAAAGAGACCGTCATCAGCAGCGACCCGGCAGCGCAGATGCGCCAGAATATCACCCGCGCCAAGGCCGCTGCCGGCCAGGTCACGCCGGACGAATTCACGTGGCTGGCGGCAGCCTTTGGCGAAGCGGCGCGCAACTTGCCGCGTCCCCCCGAACTGGCCTCGATGGCTTACCGCGAGCACGTCTTGACGGTCAAGGTCAAACCCGGCGCGGCGGACCCGGCCAGCGCGCAGACGCTGCGCCAGGTGCTGGCCGCGCGCAAGCTGGCGCTGGACGACTCGGTCGCCGGCGTATGGACAATTCGCAATGCAGGAGCAAGCAAATGAGCGCAGTGAGCGCAATGGCGCAATTTTGCGAGCAGGTCACGCTCTACTGGCTGGCGCGCACCGAGCAGGAACGCAAGTATCTCACCATCGGCGGCGCCACCATCGTAGGCGCGCTGGTCTACATGCTGTTCATCGCGCCCCCGGTCGAAGGGCGCGCCAGGCTCAATGCGCAACTGCCGGCCATGCGCGTGGAAGCATCCAAAATGCAGGCGCTGGCGCTCGAAGCGGGCGAGCTTGCGCGCCAGCCGGTGCTGCAGGTCACGCCCATGACGCGCGAAACGCTCACCGCCAGCCTGACGGCGCGCTCGCTCGCGCCCACCTCGCTGGTGATGTCCGGCGAATTTGCCAAGATCCAGTTCAACGGCGTCGCCTTTGCAGGCTTGTATAGCTGGATCGACGCGCAGCGGCGTGAAAACCGGATCGACGTGCAGGAAATCGCCGTGACCGCCGGCGCCGGCGCCGGCGCCACCGCCGGCCAGGTCGACGCCGCCGTCACGCTGCACCAGATTACCGGTGAAGCGTCCCGATGAAGCGCGCTGTGCTATGGTTGCTGGCGATTGCCGCTGCCGTTGCGCTGACGGTGCTGGTGTTTTTGCCGGCCACGTGGCTGGGAACCATCGTCGAAGACCAGACCGGCGGTCGTTTGACGCTGGGCGACGCGCAAGGTACGCTGTGGCGCGGTTCGGCCTTCGTGGGCGGCGCGGCCGGGGCCAACGGTGCTGTCACGCCGCTGCTGCCGGGGCGTTTCAGCTGGACGCTCTCGCCCATGCTGCTGCTCGGCCAGGTCGACATGACGCTGGCCAATCCGGAAGCGCTGTCGCAGGCGGTCAACCTGACGGGCAGCTGGTCGGAGTGGCAAGTCAGTCCCGCCGCGCTGCTGCTGCCGGCCGAACGCTTGGTGGGCCTTGGTTCGCCGATGAACACGCTGGCGCCGAGCGGGCGCATGAAGCTCTCGTGGAGCACGCTGGCGCTGGCGCGCGCGGCCAATACCGTGGCCGTGAATGGCCGCACGCTGCTGTCGCTGGAAGACATGGGTTCGCGCATGGCGCCCATCAAGCCGCTGGGCAGTTATGAAATGATCATGGACTGGCGCGCGCAGCAGGCGCAGTTAAGTTTGAGAACGGTGCGCGGTGCGCTGCTGTTATCGGGAACCGGAACGCTCGACCAGGGGCGTTTTCGCTTTTCCGGACAGGCGCAGGCAGCCGATGGATATGAAGACACGCTGGGCAATCTCCTGAATTTACTGGGCCAGCGCCGAATGGTGGGCGGCAAAAAAATTACTGCGTTAGAGTTCAAATGATGAAGACAACTACAATGACAATCCACTCCCCACGGCTGCGCCGTGCCGCTCTTGCCGTCATGCTGTGCTGCTCGGTGGCCGGCGCCCCCAGCCCCGTCTGGGCCGCCCCTGAAGACCAGGCCGCGCTCAACTTCGTGGGCGCCGACATCGAATCGGTGATCAAGGCGGTCGGCCACTACACCGGCATGACTTTCATCATCGACCCGCGCGTCAAGGGTACCTTGACGCTGGTGTCGGAAAAGTCGATCAGCAAGGCGCAAGCCTTCAATCTGCTCACTTCCGCGCTGCGCCTGCAAGGCTACGCGGTGGTCACCGGCGACGGCTATGCCAAGGTGGTGCCGGAAGCGGAAGCCAAGCTGCAAGCCTCGCCCACCCAGGTGGGCATTGGCGGGGGCGGGGCGCGCGGCGACCAGGTCGCCACCCAGATCTACCACCTCAATTACGAGTCGGCGGCCAACCTGACGGCGGTGCTGCGCCCCCTCATTTCGCCGAACAACTCGATCATGGCCAACCCGGGCAACAACAGCCTGGTGATCACCGACTATGCCGACAACTTGCGTCGCCTGACCAAGATCATCGCCGCGCTCGACGCGCCGATCGCGGCCGACGTCGACATCGTGCCGGTGCGTTACGGGATCGCGTCCGACATGGCCACCCTGATTGAAAAACTGCTGCAGCCGGCGCCGGGCGGCGACTCCGGCCGCGTTTCGGTCGTGGCCGACCCGCGCACCAATTCGCTGGTGGTGCGCGCCCCGTCGCGCGCGCGCGCCAACCTGGCCAAGTCGCTGATCGCCAAGCTGGACCAGCCGACCTCGGAAGCGGGCAACGTGCACGTGGTGTACCTGAAAAACGCCGACGCCACCAAGCTGGCGGCCACGCTGCGGGCGGTGGTCTCGTCGGACTCGTCGGCGTTGCCGCAAACCCCGCAGGGCACAAGCGGGGGCAGCGTGCAGGCCACCGGCGGCGCCCAAGGCGGACAGGGCAACAATGGCAACCTGGGACCTGGCCCATCGACCATGAGCCAGCAGGGCAACGGCCAGCAGACGGGCGGCGGCGGCGGCGGCGGCGCCGGCTGGATCCAGGCCGACGCCTCCACCAATACCTTGATCATCACCGCGCCCGACGCCATTTACCGCAACATGCGCGGCGTGATCGACATGCTCGACGTGCGCCGCGCGCAGGTGTACATCGAGTCGCTGATTGTCGAAGTCAATTCCGACAACGCGGCCGCCTTCGGTGTGCAGTGGGCTGGTCTGTCGGGCACCAGCAACAGCAAGTACCGCGTCGGCGCACTGCAGAACTTCGCCGGCGCCGGCACCAGCAACCTGCTGACGCTGGTCGGTTCGGCCACGCCGGCGCCTGCGGCCGGACTGACCATCGGCCTGTTCAAGATGATCAACGGTGAGCTGGGCCTGGGCGCGGTCGCCTCGGCGCTGGAAACCGGCGGCAATGCCAACATCCTGTCGACACCCAACATGCTCACGCTCGACAATGAACTGTCGACCATCAAGGTGGGCCAGAACGTGCCGATCATTAGCGGCCAGTTCACCACGCCTTCGGGCGGCCAGACCGCCAATCCGTTCCAGACCATCGACCGCAAAGACGTCGGCCTGTTGCTGAGGGTGCGTCCGCAGATTTCCGAAGGCGGCACGATCAAGATGGCGATCTACAACGAGACCTCGAACGTCGACGAGAGCACCCGCGCCTCGCCGTCGGGCGTGACGACGAATATCCGCGTGATCGAAAACAACGTAATCGCCGACGACGGCCAGATCATCGTGATTGGCGGCCTGATTCGCGACGACACCAGCGACAGCGAAGAAAAAGTGCGTGGCCTGGGCGATATCCCGATCCTTGGCAACCTGTTCAAATACCGCAACCGGACCCGTAAAAAGACCAACCTGATGATCTTCCTGCGCCCGGTGATCGTGCGCAGCAAGGAAGACAGCAACAGCATTTCGACCGACCGCTACGAGTACATGCGTTCGACCGGCCATAAGGGTGCCGCGCCGCAGGATGCGATCGTGATGCCGGACTTCGGCACGCCGGTGCTGCCGCCGCTGGTGGGTGGCCAGCCGCCACGGGGCGGAGCCATGGCGCCGGTGCCGCCAAAACCGGTGCGCCCGGCTGTGCGTCCGGGCGCCGCGGTGCCGGTGGTGCCGGCGCCGGCCGCGGGTGCCCTTGCGCCGGGCGTCTACCGCGCCGTGCCCACAGCCACCGTGCCGACCACCACGCTCCCGCCGGGCGTTTACCGCTCGGTCACCCCGGACCCTGCAGTCAAGAAGTAAGGCTAGCATCATGAGTAATCTTTTACCTTACGCTTTCGCGCGCGATTTCGGCGTGCTGGCGCGCGCCAGCGACGAGGCCGAACACACCGTTGAAGTGTGGGTCTCGGGCGCCACGGCGCCGGCGGCGATCGCGGAAGTGTCGCGCCGTTTCGGGCGCATTGCGCTGCGCTCCATGGAGCGCGCCGACCTGGAAGCGGCGATTGCCACGGCCTACGCCGGCGCCGGCGGCGACGCCTCGCAGGTGGCCGACGAATTCGACGCCGACCTGGATCTCACCAAGCTGCTGCAGGACGTGCCGGCGATTGAAGACTTGCTCGAGTCGTCCGACGACGCGCCGGTGATCCGGATGATCAACGCGCTGCTCACGCAGGCGCTGCGCGAAGGCGCCTCCGACATTCACATCGAGCCGTTCGAGCAGACTTCCGTGGTGCGCTTCCGGATCGACGGTTCGCTGCGCGACGTGGTGCGCCCGCGCAAAGCCATCCACGCTTCCCTGATCTCGCGCATCAAGATCATGGCGCAGCTCGACATTGCCGAAAAACGCTTGCCGCAGGACGGGCGCATCACCTTGCGCGTGGGCGGCAAGGGCGTGGACGTGCGCGTCTCGACCCTGCCCACAGGGCATGGCGAGCGCGCCGTATTGCGTCTGCTCGACAAGGAAGCCGGGCGCCTGGACCTGTCGCACCTGGGCATGAGTCCGGACTTGCTGCCGCAGTTCGACACGCTGATCAAGCAGCCGCACGGCATCGTGCTGGTCACCGGCCCGACCGGCTCGGGCAAGACCACCACCCTGTATGCGGCGCTCTCGCGCCTGAATGCCTCGACCACGAACATCCTGACGGTCGAAGACCCGATCGAGTATGACTTGATCGGCGTGGGCCAGACCCAGGTCAACGCCCGCATCGACATGAGCTTTGCCAAGGCCCTGCGCGCCATTTTGCGCCAGGACCCGGACGTGATCATGATCGGCGAGATCCGCGACCTGGAAACGGCGCAGATCGCGGTCCAGGCGTCGCTCACCGGCCACCTGGTGCTCGCTACCTTACACACCAACGACGCCGCCGCCGCCGTCACCCGCTTGCTCGACATGGGCATCGAACCGTTCCTGCTCTCGTCCTCGCTGCTCGGCGTGATGGCCCAGCGCCTGGTGCGTAAGCTGTGCGTGCATTGCAAGACCAACGACGGCCACGTCTGGAATGCGGTGGGCTGCGACAAGTGCGGCTTTACCGGCTACCAGGGGCGGGTGGGGGTGTACGAGCTGCTCGAGACCACCGATGAGATCCGCGCCCAGATCCACAACCGCGCTTCCGAAGCGGACATCCGCCACGCGGCGCAACGGGTGGGCATGAAAACCATGCGCGAGGACGGCGAACGCTATCTGCGCGACGGCACCACCACGCAGGCCGAAGTGCTGCGCGTGACCAAGGACTAGGCCGACACCGATGCCAGCATTTCGCTACGAAGCCGTCGACAACGCCGGCGCCACCCACAAGGGGGTGGTCAATTCCGACAGCGCCCGGGCCGCGCGCGCCGACCTGCGCGTGCAAGGCCTCACGCCGCTGGCGGTGGAAGCCATCGCCGCCCAGGTTGACGAGAAGGGCGTGGCCAAGCGGCGCGGCTTTGGCGAGCGCCTCTCGCAAAACGAGCTGGCGCTGTTTACGCGCCAGCTGGCCAGCCTGCTCGAAGCCGGCCTGCCGCTCGAACAAGCTTTTACGGCATTGCTGGAACAGGCCGAGCGCCCGTATGTGCGCGACCTGATCGCCTCGATCCGGGCCGAAGTGATCGGCGGCGCGAGTTTCTCGGACGCCTTGTCGCGCTACCCGCGCGACTTTGCCGAGATCTTCCGCGCGCTGGTCGCGTCCGGCGAGCAGATCGGCCACCTGGCGCGCGTACTCACGCGCCTGGCCGACTATATCGAGCGGCGCAACGCGCTGGTGCAAAAGGTCAAGCTGGCGTTCACCTATCCGGCCATCGTGACGGTGGTGGCGTTTGCGATCGTGATTTTCCTGCTCACCTACGTGGTGCCGCAGATCGTCTCGGTGTTCACCAACACCAAGCAAAAACTGCCGCTGCTCACCATGATCATGCTGGGCGTGTCGAACTTCGTACGCGCCTACGGCATCGTGATGGGCATTGCTATCGTGGGCGCCTTTGTCGCCTGGCGGCGCGCACTGCGCAACCCGGCCTTGAAGCGCCGCTACCATACCTGGCTGTTGACGGCGCCCATCTACGGCAAGTTCGAGCGCAGCCTGAACACGGCGCGCTTTGCCAGCACGCTGGCCATTACCACCGGTTCTGGCGTGCCGATCTTGCGCGCGCTCGACACCAGCCGCGACACGCTTTCGAACGTCGCCATGCGCGAACTGGTCGAGCAGGCCAGCGCCAGCGTGCGCGAGGGCGTGAGCCTGGCGCGCGCGCTGTCGGCGCAAAAGCATTTTCCGCCCATGCTGATCCACATGATCCGCGCCGGCGAAATCACCGGCGAACTGCCGGCGATGCTGGAACGGGCTGCCAATTCGCAGCAGCAAGACCTGGAACGGCGCACGCTGACCATTGCCGGCCTGCTCGAACCGGTGCTGATCCTGGCCATGGGCGTGGTGGTGCTGCTGATCGTGCTCGCCGTGCTTATGCCAATTATCGAAATCAATCAGCTGGTGCGCTAGCGGCTTGCCGGACAAGAAGAACAAGGAATTTTAATGAAGCGTATGCCCCTCATTTTCAGCCTGCTTGCCGTAATCGCGCTGTCCGCGTCGATTGCCTACTGGGTCATGGAACTGTACAAACCCAAGCAGCGCCCGCTGGCCGCGCTGGTGGAAGCGAGCCTGCCCGACCCGGCGCCCGACGCCGCCGCCACGCTGTTCGGCGGCCAGGCCGTGGTGGCCACGGTCAGCAACTACCGCTTGACGGGCGTGGTGGCGGCCGGGCGCGACAGCGCCGCCATCCTGGTGGCCGACGGCCAGCCGCCCAAGGCGCTCAAGGTAGGCAGCGAAGTTGCTCCCGGCGTCACCGTGCGCGAAGTGCATGCGCGCTACGTGATGCTGGCCGAGGGCGGCGTCATGAAGCGGATCGACCTGGCCACCGACGACAAGGCCGCCGCCAGCATGGGCATGCCGGGGGGCGACCCGAGCCAGCAGCAACAACAGCAGCAGCAACAGCAGCAGCAACAGCAGCAGCAGCAGCCGCAACCAATGCCGCAGCCCGAAGTGCAGAACAGTAACCAGCCGATGGAAGTGCCGACCAACCTGCCGGGCCAGATGCCGGCCGGGGTTCCGCCACCGCCGGCGCCCGTGCAGATGCCGGTGCCGACGCGCAACTACAGCAATCCGAATGCGGGCGGCCAGCCGCAGACGCAGTAAGCCTTGAAGACGCCTGCCTACCTGCCGGCATTGGCCGCCGTGCTGGCGCTGCTGCTGCACGCGCACGCGGCGCTGGCCCAAGCCCCGATCGCCACCCAAGACAAAGGCGTCGTCGTTGTGGCGGCGCCGGTGCGTCCGCGCGTGGCGCTGGTGCTTTCGGGCGGGGGCGCGCGCGGCTTTGCCCATATCGGCGTGCTGCGCGCGCTGCGGGAGCAGCGCATTCCGGTCGACATGGTGGTCGGCACCAGCATGGGCAGCGTGGTGGGCGGCGCCTACGCGGCCGGCGCCTCGATCGCCGACCTTGAAAAGATGGCGCGCCAGACCGACTGGGACCGCGTCGTGGCCGACCGCCCGTCGCGCGAGGACCTTGAATTTCGGCGCCGCGAAGAAGATGTGCTGCTGCCTTCACGCATCGAATTCGGCCTGAACGGCGAGGGCCTCTCGCTGCCGCCGTCGGCGGCCGGCAACGCCGCGCTTGAGCGCACCATCGCGCGCCTGCTGCCGGCCGGCACGCGCGACCGCCCGGTGAGCCAGTTGACGCTGCCATTTCGCTCGGTGGCGTCGGACCTGGTGACCGGCGCGCTGGTCGACCTGGTCGACACGCCGCTGTTTTTGACGATGCGCGCCTCGCTCGCCGTGCCCGGCGTGTTCGCGCCGGTGCGCGTGAATGGACGTCTGGTCGTCGATGGCGGCCTGGTACGCAACCTGCCGGTCGACCTGGCCATCAGGATGGGGGCTGACGTCATCATTGCGGTCAACGTGGGCACGCCGCTGGCTCCCGAAAAAAACCTGGGCAGCGCCTTTGGCGTGGCGCAGCAGATGATCAACATCCTCACCGAGCAGAACGTGCAGCGCTCGATCCGCGAACTGCGCGCGCAGGACGTGCTGATCGCGCCGCCGCTGGCGGGCATCGGCTTTCTGGAGTTTCGCAGCGTCGGCAGCGCCATCAAGGCGGGCGAACTGGCCGCGCGCGCGATGGCGCCGCGCCTGGCGCCGCTGGCGCTGCCGGAAGCCGAGTACGCGCTGTTCGAAAACACGCGCCTGGCGCCGCCGGCGCTGGCCGATACGCCTGTGGCGCTGGCGCGGGTGAAGGTTGAAAGCAGCGGCAAGATCAATCCGCGCGTGCTGGAAGTGCAGTCCGGCCTTGCCGCCGGCCAGAAGCTCACGCGCGAACAGGTGCGCGACGCGGCCGACGCGCTGTACGGCCGGGGCGACCTGGAGCGGGTTGAAGTGCAGATCGACGACGAAGCCGGCAAGCGCCAGGTGACGCTGCGCGCGACCGAGGCGGCATGGGCCAGCAGCCGCTTGCGGGTGGGGCTGGAGCTGGCCAGCGACTTTGACGACACCAACCGTTTTGCGCTCAAGTTCATGCATGTCAAAACCTCGCTCAACGCCTGGGGCGCGGAGCTGCGCACGGTGATGCAGGTGGGCGACCAGCGCGCTTTCGGCATGCAGTTTTACCAGCCGCTCGGTCCCGGCTCGCAGTGGTACGCGGCGCCGTCGATCGGTTACGGCTCCACCTCGTTCGATAACTTCACCGAGGGTCGGCGCAGCGCGCGCGTGGCCTACTCCGGGCGCACCGCGGCCATGATCTTGGGGCGCGAGCTGGGCAACTGGGGCGACTTGCAACTGGGTGTGCGGCGCAGCAACGAGAGCGTGCGCGCCGTCATTCCCGAGCTGGAAGTTGCGCAGGAGTTGCGCGCATCCGGGCTGACCCAGTCGCTGGAGTACCGGGTGGACACGCTTGACTCGCTCGGCTTTCCCAGCCGCGGCTACCTGGTCGACGCGAGCGTCGAGCGCGTCTCCGGCGACGGCAGCGATCTGGGCGCGCAGGCGCGCACCTCGCTGGTGGGAATGGGCGCGATCAGCACGCAGAATTGGGCCGGACACGTGTATGGCGAGTATGCGCACGCAAAATATGGCTTTTCGCCCGTCAGCCTGGGCGGCTTTTTGCGCTTGTCGGGTACGGTGCCGGACTCGATCCAGGGACGCAGCATCGCATTTGCCCGCATGGTGCTGGCGCGCCGCGTCGGGGCCTTGCCGGTCACGCTGGGCGGCACGGTGCGGGCCGGGTTCTCGCTGGAGGCGGGCGGCGGCTTTGACACCGGAACGGCCGTCAAGGGCAGCGGGATCAAGCAGGCGGTCAGTGCTTTCCTGTCGGTCGAGACCAGGTTCGGGCCGGCCTATGTGGGCGCGGGCTTGACCAAGGATGGCAACAAGACGGCGTATTTGTTCCTGGGGCCGATCTGGTAAACAGGCCGGCTGCATTGCGCGCTCATCCTCGTGCCGGCGTGCGAAAGTGTTGCAGAGCATTGCGTGGCTGCGCGCGATTCCCCTCTGTCGGTGGCGCCTGTCGGAATGCGCTGCGCTTTTCCGACCTACGCGGTCGCCGGCCCTTTTACGGCAGCCGCGTGCGTGCCGGCACTGTGCCGTGGGGTACTGGCCATATCAACAATGCGCTTTTTTCCGGGCTGCCTACTTCCTGCGCAGTGCTGTAAAAGCTCCAAACTCCCATGACCTGAAGCCCAGCAGCAAGGTGACGCCTTCGCGTTCCGTGCTGTCGAGCCGCCGGTCGTTCTGGTGCAGCCGGGCCAGTTCGCCGGCCAGCTGCTGGATCTTCTGGATCAGCTCTTGCGCGCTGGACGCCGACAGCCGCGCCGGCAGGCACATGAGCATTTCGCCGGCGCCGTCGAAGCGTCCGCCGAAATAGTCGCCCACCACATGTTCGCGCACATACTGCTGCACCGGGCCGTCGGCGATCCAGCGGAACGCATTCGACACGCGCATGCTGTAGCGGTTGCCGGGTTTGAGTTCGATCAGGCCCAGCCGGTCCAGTTCCACCATCAGGCCGATGCATTCCGGCTCGCTCATGCTGTAGGTTTCGATGATCTGGTCCAGCGTCCAGTGGCCAAGGCAGCAGATGGCCACCAGCAGCAGGCGCGGATTGGCCATCAGCGACTTTTCCTGGGCCGCGGTGAGGGTGTCGGCGTGGGGCCTGGCGTCGGCCGCGCGGCGCAGGATGTCTTCCATCGGGATGCCGGCCGCCTTGCAGATCTGGGCCAGGCGCGACAAGGCCATGTCCTTTTGGCCGAACATGCGCTTGACGCTCGATTCGCTCATGCCGATGCGTTCGGCCAGCGCCTTGTAGGTAATGCTCGCGGCGCGCAATTCGGCGCGCAGCACGGTTAATACTTGCTCGGGTGAGCTCATGGAAGCCTTTTTGGTGGAATGTAGCGTGAGACAGTACCGAATGTACCGAATATCGGTGCTTGGCACAAGGTAGTAGCCGATTTTGGCTGAAACGGCGAGACTAGGCACTGATGGCCAGAAAGCGGGAGCCCGACAGGGCTTCCGCTGGCGGCCCGCCGATCGTCCAGGCGACATCCCCGCAGCAGCAACTGCTCAGTACTGAACAAACTTCCCACACATTCAAGCAAGCGCGAACACAGCGTCCTCGCGAACGCGAGTTTTGCGATGATGACGGCTACACCCACATCGTCCTCGCGCACGCGGGGACCCATGGAACGGTTCAACTGAGCAACTGTTCTATGGGTCCCCGCGTGCGCGAGGACGATGTAACTCTGCTGCGCTGCGACCCATTCTGCTACAGCCGCGTGCGCGAGTAAGACGTTTAGCGATGCGCTGCTTACTCTTCCGGCTCCAGCTTGGCCTTCTTGAGTGCGCGCTTGGCTGCGGCGCGTTCCGGCCCGGGGCCCTTGGCGTGCGGCCCCGCGGCGCGCAGCTTGGCCGCCACCGCCACCGGATTGCGCGGCTTCGATACCGGCGCCGTCAGCCGCATCTTCTGGCGCGTTGCCAGCGCCTTGTTCGCCATCGGCTTGCCCTTACAGCACGTAGCGCGACAGGTCTTCGTCCACGGCCAGCTTGTCGAGCCGCTCGTTGACGTAGGCGGCGTCGATCGTGACGACCTGGCCGCTGCTCTCGCTGGCCGTAAACGACACTTCCTCGAGCAGCTTTTCCATCACCGTGTACAGGCGCCGCGCGCCGATGTTTTCGGTGCGCTCGTTGACCGAAAATGCAATTTCGGCCAGCCGCGTGATGCCGCCCGGGACGAAGTCGACCTTCACGTTCTCGGTCGCCAGCAGCGCCTCGTACTGGGTCGTCAGGCAGGCGTCGGTACTGGTCAGGATGCGCTCGAAGTCGGCAATCGACAACGATTCGAGCTCGACCCGGATCGGAAAGCGCCCCTGCAATTCGGGGATCAGGTCGCTCGGCTTGGCCAGGTGAAACGCGCCCGACGCGATGAACAAAATATGGTCGGTGCGAATCATGCCGTACTTGGTGTTGACGGTGGTGCCTTCCACCAGCGGCAGCAAATCGCGCTGCACGCCGGCGCGTGAGACGTCGGCGCCGCCAACTTCCGAGCGCGAAGCGATCTTGTCGATTTCGTCGAGGAACACGATGCCGTTTTGCTCGACATTGGCGATCGCCTTTTGCTTCATCTCATCTTCATTGATCAGCTTGGCCGCTTCTTCGTCGACCAGGAACTTCATCGCGTCCTTGATCTTGATCTTGCGCGGTTTTTTGCGCGCCCCGCCCATGCCCGAAAACATGGACTTGATCTGCTCGGTCATTTCTTCCATGCCCGGCGGGGCCATGATTTCCATCTGCGGGCCCGTCTCGGCGATGTCGAGCTCGATCTCGCGCTCGTCCAGCGCGCCTTCGCGCAGGCGCTTGCGGAAGGTCTGGCGAGTGGAGTCGCCTTCCTTGCCTTCCTTGGCGTCTGCGGTGGGGGCCGGCGTGGAAAAGCCAAAGTCGCGCGCCGGCGGCACCAGGATGTCGATCACGCGCTCTTCGGCCGCGTCTTCGGCCCGCTGGCGCACTTTTTTCATTTCGCTCGCGCGCGTCTGCTTGACGCCGATGTCGATCAGGTCGCGGATGATGGTGTCGACGTCGCGCCCGACGTAACCGACCTCGGTGAACTTGGTCGCCTCGATCTTGATGAAAGGCGCGTCCGCCAGACGCGCCAGGCGGCGCGCGATCTCGGTCTTGCCCACGCCCGTGGGGCCGATCATCAGGATGTTCTTGGGCGTGATCTCGTGGCGCAACGGTTCTGCCACTTGCTGGCGGCGCCAGCGGTTGCGCAGCGCAATGGCGACGGCGCGCTTGGCCTTGCCCTGGCCGACCACGTGCTTGTCCAGTTCAGCGACGATTTCAAGGGGCGTCATGCTCATGTTGGTATTGGTGGTCATTTGGCGTCGTCCAGCGTTTCAATAATGTGGGACAGATTGGTATAGATGCACAGCTGGCCGGCGATGGTCAGTGATTTTTTGACGATATCGAAGGGCGACAGTTCGGTATTTTCGTGCAGTGCCTTGGCGGCCGACTGGGCGTAGATGCCGCCCGAGCCGATGGCGCCGATGCCGTCTTCGGGCTCGAGCACGTCGCCGTTGCCGGTGATCACCAGCGTCGATTCATGGTCGGCCACGAGCAGCATGGCCTCGAGGCGGCGCAGCACGCGGTCGGTGCGCCAATCTTTGGCCAGTTCGACCGAGGCGCGCAGCAGGTTGCCCTGGTGTTTTTCAAGCTTGCCTTCGAAGCGGTCGAGCAGCGTAAAGGCATCGGCGGTGCCGCCCGCGAAACCGCACAGGACCTTGCCCTGGTACAGTTTGCGCACTTTGCGCGCGGTGCCCTTCATGACGATGTTGCCCAGCGTGACTTGACCGTCGCCGCCGAGCGCAACTTGGGCGCCGCGCCGTACGCAAAGGATGGTGGTGCCGTGAAATTGTTCCATATCTGCCTCGTAGTTATCTCCCCCAAAGGTTGGGGGCTGTAACGCAAATTGCAAGATAGCGGTGAACGGCGGTGAGCGCCGCGGGGTGGAAACTAAGACTTTAATATTTGTGCGGGAACATCCGGGCGACTTCAGCGTAGCTCAAGAGTTTGAACAGTGCGGCGACCAGATGGTTCATGTCGCGAAACTCGATTTTTTTCTCGGCTGCGATCGGGCGCAGGCGGTTGAGCATGGCGCTGGCGGCGCCATAGTCGACCCGCGCCAGGCGCGAGCAATCGATCAGCAGCGTGGGCGCCTGCTCGGCATAGGCGTCGATGGCGTCGAACAGCGCATTGGCGCCGCTGTTGATCACGTTGGGCAACATGAAGCATTCGGTGCGGGTCGGCGCCGTGATGGTGCTGGTGGTGGCCACGTTCTGCGGCGTTTCAAACGAGGGCGGCGACACTTCAAAGGTGACGCAGTAATCCATCGCCATTTCTTCGAAATCTTTTTCGCGGTTCAACAGTTGCAGCAGCGCCAGCAGCAACAGCCATGGCGCTTCGCTGGCGTTGCGCTGGCCAATGGTGATGGTCGAGCGCACCAGGTCCGACAGTTCGGTGGCGCCGGCCACGATCAGCTCGCGCTCGCGCTTGCGCAGCGTGGTGAGGGCGTCGAGCATCAGCTGGCAGCCTTCGGGGGTGACGTCGGTGATGCGGCCAAATTCGAGGCGCAGCACATGGTTCTCGTCGGACAGAGTCAGCAGGCGCGCGAGGCGCGGCGCCACTTGCCCGTCGAGCACGCCGGCAAACACTTCGGTCGGGGTCACGCCGGCAAAACTGCTTTCCTCGACCCCGATCGGGGTCGGCGGCGCCCAGGTGGGGGGCGATGTTTCAAACTGGCTCGCGTAGTCGATGGCAACGTTGTCGAAATCGTCCTGGCGGCCCATGACCTGGTACAGGTCGAACAGCATCCACCACACGGTGCGGTCGGTACGGCCCACATCGCGCAGGCTTTCCTGCAGCATTTGTTCGGCCACGACCATCTGGTCATTGGCGAACATGATGGCAATTTCTTCGATGACGGGCGCGGTCTGGGCGAAGACCGGGGTGTCGAGCAGGCTGTTGTCGGACAGTAGTTCCGTGGTGGCCAGTTCCAGCATCGGCAGCGTGTCGCCGTCGTCTTCCTGGTTCTTGGCGCCGCGCGCGCGGCGCGGGCCGCTGCCCCAGGCCGGCTCGGGGGTGTTGAAAATGTCGTCGGCCATGGCCGATTCAATGGCGTCGATCTTGGCTGCAGTGGCGCGCGCGATTTCGCGCTGGCGCGCGCGTTCGGCGTCGCCGTCGAGAATCAGGCGTGACGGTTCGCCGCGCAGGCGCGACTCGGACGGTGTCACGACACCGTC
Organism: Massilia sp. TSP1-1-2; assembly: GCF_049896185.1. Lineage (NCBI taxonomy): Bacteria > Pseudomonadati > Pseudomonadota > Betaproteobacteria > Burkholderiales > Oxalobacteraceae > Massilia > Massilia sp. TSP1-1-2. The sequence continues at coordinate 156,388 of NZ_JAFCTU010000003.1, read as the reverse complement.
CGGCTTGTTATTTTTTCCCTTGAAGATGGAGAAAATTCCCACGTCATTCCCTGTTTCAATCTGGTACAGCCACGCCAGTGCGGTGCGCCTGACTGCCGGCGCCAGGCCTTACCTTAGCACGGTAGCACGCCGGCGGCGCGCAGTCACGCGGTCACGGCACAAAGCCCATCTCGCTAGTGTAGCCGATGGGCAAGCTTTACGTTCGCACGACTGCATCTTTGCAAACGAAAAAAGCATGCGGCGCAGGCGGCATGCTTTTCCTGGTGAGCGTCACGCGCAGTGATCAATCGCCGTACAGCTTCTGTTTCAGTTCGCGGCGCTGCTGTGCTTCGAGCGACAGCGTGGCGGTGGGACGGGCGATCAGGCGCGGAATGCCGATCGGTTCGCCCGTTTCCTCGCACCAGCCGTAGTCGCCGCCGTCAATGGCGGCGATCGATTGCTGCACCTTTTTGAGCAGCTTGCGCTCGCGGTCGCGCGTGCGCAGTTCGAGTGCGTGCTCTTCTTCGATGGTGGCGCGGTCGGCCGGGTCGGGCACGAGCACGGTTTCGCGCAGGTGTTCGGTGGTTTCGCCGGCGTTCTTGAGCAGGTCTTTTTCAAGCTGCTGCAGGCGCGCCTTGAAAAACGCCAGCTGAGCCGGATTCATGTAATCCTTTTCGCCCATGGCCCGAATTTCATCTTCGGAAATGAGACGGCCTTCTGTGTTCACGGCGGGGGTCGATTTAGTTGTTTTGGTCATGACTTCACTTACCTTCGATACGACAGAGGTTTTCATTTTATCAGCTAACTCGGCCGTGACACCTCCAACTGCTCCGGTGCTCCCGCCTGTTTCGCCTGCCTTGACGGCTTGCTGTGCCACCGTCTTGTTCGCCTTCGCTTGCGCGGCCGCCGTTGCCGGCACCGCCTTCAATGCTGCTGCCTTCAGTGCTGGCGCAGGTACTGCCTTCGTTGTTGCCTCAGGTACTGCCTCAGGTACTGCCTCAGGTGCTGCCTTCGCCGCTGCCGGCGCTTTCGCCACCACCTTCGATGCCGCTTTTTTCGGAACTGCCTTTGCCGGCGCCGCCTTCGCGACCGGCTTGCTGCTTGTCGCCTTCGTTGCGTTTGGGGCCACTGCCTTGCTCGCCGACCGTGGTGCGGGCCGTGCTGCCGGCTTGGCTGGCGCCTTTGCGCTCGCCAGCGGCGCGGCCTTGATGGCCGGCGCCAGCACGGCGGCAATTTTCTTGGCCAATGCAGCCGCAACGGTTTTTACCACGCCCGGCTTGCGCGCGGCGCTCGCCATGCTGCCGCTGGCTGGTTTCTGTGCGGATTTCGCCACGGTTTCTTTCATGTTGCCATCCCGATGTCTTCCCCTCGCCACGATGGCGTGCCGGCAATTCAGTCGTCAAACAAGCGGCGCTGCACAGATTCAGGCGTGCATCACAAAACCGGGATAGTTTATACCAAACATTGCTCCAAACCTCGGATAAAGACGTCTTTCGGTAAATTTTTGCCAATAAAAACCATTTTGCTGCCACGTTCCTCGTTTTCGGCCCATTTGGCGCCGATGTCGGTGCCCATGATCTGGTGCACTCCCTGGAAGACGACCTTGCGGTCGGCGCCGTCCATCAGCAGCACGCCCTTGTAGCGCAGCATGCGCGGGCCAAACACCTGGACCACGCCACCGAGGAATTCATCGAGTTTGGCGGTGTCGAAAGGACGCGTGCTCTTGAACACGAAGGCGGCGATGTCGTCGCTGTGCTGGCTGGACGCCATGCCATCAGGGGCGTGCCCCGGCGTAGTGTGCTCGCCATGGACGTGCTCATGGCTGTGATCGCACGCGTCGGTATGCACGTGTTCGTGCTCGCCATGCGCGTGCGCTTCGTCGGCGGTCAGAAAGGCCGGGTCCAGTTCGAGCTTGTCGTTCAAGTTAAAGCCGCGGATGTCGAGCAGTTCGGACAGCGGCGCGCGGCCGAAGTCGACCTCGGTGATGGGCGCGCGCGGGTTCATGCGCTTCAAGCGCGTCTTGAGCGCGGCCAGCGCGGCGGCGTCGACCAGGTCGGTCTTGGAGATGAGCAGCTTGTCGGCAAAGCCGACCTGGCGCTGGGCTTCCTCGTATTCGTCAAGCTGGGCCATGGCGTGGCGCGCATCGACCACGGTCAGGATGGCGTCGAGCATGTAGTGGGCGCCCACTTCTTCATCGACAAAAAACGTTTGCGCGACCGGACCGGGATTGGCCAGGCCAGTCGTTTCGATCACGATGCGGTCGAACGCCAGTTCGCCGGCGGCGCGTTTTTGCGCCAGCGCCGACAGCGCCACGATCAGGTCGCCGCGCACGGTGCAGCAAATGCAGCCATTGTTCATTTCAACAATCTGCTCGCTGCTATCTTGCACCAGGATGTCGTTGTCGATGTTTTCCTGGCCGAATTCATTCTCGATGACGGCAATGCGCAAACCATGGTCCTCGCGCAGGATGCGGTTGAGGAGGGTGGTTTTGCCGGCGCCGAGAAAACCGGTCAGGATGGTGCTTGGGATCAATGCCATGGTGCTTTTCGTCTGTGGGCGTGAAATAACCGAGCGATTATGCCGCAATTTGGAAAATGCTTCCAATTGGCTGCTGATTGCTTGATACAGGTCAGGAGGGTGTTGTTAATTATGATGCCCGGGGAACGCTGAACCAGCGGGGGCGCGGTGCAAACGCTGGTCTTGACTATTTCGATTTTGCGCGCGGATGGGCTTGATCGTAGACGGCCGCCAAATGCTGGAAGTCGAGTGCCGTATAGACCTGCGTCGAGGTAATGCTCGCGTGCCCAAGCAAGTCTTGCACGGCCCGCAAATCGCCCGACGACTGCAGCAAGTGCGACGCGAACGAATGGCGCAGCACATGCGGATGCACATTGACGGGCGTGCCCACGCGCTGCGCATGCGCTTTCAGACGCAGCTGGATCACCCGCACCGACATGCGCGCCCCGCGCGCCGATACAAACAGCGCGGCGCTGCCGTCGGCCGGGGGCGGGCGCACCGCCAGCCAGGCCGCGATTGCCGCCAGCGCGTGGCTGCCCACGGGCACCTTGCGCATCTTGTTGCCCTTGCCCGTCACGATCACTTCGCGCTCGTCCAGGTCGATCCAGCCGAGCGAGGCGGACGCGCCGGGGAGCGCCTTGACATACGCTACATCGACCCCCGCCAGTTCCGACACCCGCAGCCCGCTCGAATAGAGCAGCTCGAACATGGCGCGATTGCACAGGTCGGCCGGCTCGGCGTTGGCGTGCGCATGCGCGTCGCTGGCGACCAGGTGCACCGCGTCGTCCACCGACAGCGCCTTGGGCAAGGTCTTGGGCCGCCTGGGCGCGCGCACCCCGTCGACCGGATTGGCGGCCAGCGCGGCGTGCTGCGCGAGCCAGTTGAAAAAGCCGCGCCAGCTCGACAGCTTGCGCGCGATCGAGCGCGCGCTCTGCGACTGGGCATGCAGCTTGGAAGTGATGCGGCGGATATCGGCGTGCTGCACGTCCTGCCAGGCCATGGGGCCGAGCAGCGCGGCCAGTTCGGCCAGGTCGCGCCCGTAGGCGGCCAGCGTGTGGGGCGAGAGCTGCCGCTGGGTGGCCAGCTGCGCCAGGTAGCACGCGCTCAGTTCCGGCTCGCTCTGGTCCGACGCGACCAGATCCGGCGCGACCAGGTTCCGGTCCGGCCCGGCGCTGTCGCCGTCCATGCCGCTTACGCGCGCAGGGCGGCCAGCGCCGCGCTGGCGGTCTCGCCAATGTGGATCAGGAAGTCAGTGGCCATGTGCGCGGTAAAGCGTTCCGGGTCGGACGAACCCATGATCAACAGGCCAAACGCACTGCCGTTGCTGCGCAGCGGCAAAATCACGGTCGAGACTACGCTGGCCGCGTCGTCCAGCCAGCGCACCGCTTCAAAGTCGTGGTTGCTGCCGCAGTAGGGCGCCAGCAGGCTGTTGGCGAACATGCGCGCATCGTCCGACACGCCCTCGACATACCAGCTGCCTTCGTGCCCGGGAGCCAAATCCCACAGGCGCAAGGTTGCTTGCGGCACGGAAAACTGCGTGCGCAGGCCGCCGGCCACCGCTTCCGGCATGCCGCCGCCGGCGTGCGCGGCCAGCAAACCCTGGGTCCAGGCGTGGAACTTGTTGGCGATCGCCGCGTTGTCCTGGGCCAGATGGATCAGTTCGGACATGCGCAGCTCGAGCGCCTTGTATTTGTCGCGCATCACTTCCATCTGGCGTTCCTGCAGCGAGACGGCCTTGCCGGTCAAGGGGCTGGACAGGCGAACCTGGCCCAGCAGTCCAACGTGTTCTTCAAAAAAAGCAGGATGGTCGGCCAGATAAGCGGCGACCGCGGTGGAGTCCAGTGTTGCTGTCATTGGTATTTTGGGTTCGGTCTGTAAAGTAAGCGCAATTCTAACCGAGAGCGATCCGCCGCCCATAAAAAAAGACGCCCGCGGGCGTCTTTTTGCTGCCGCAGCAGGAACGATCAGAAGCGGTGACGCATGCCGATCAGGATCGAGTGGCTGTCGTCGCCCTTGACCTTGGTAAAGCCGCCTGGCGCGCCAGCGATGCCCGGCGTGTACTGGCCATCGTTCTGGTTCGAGATGTGCGCGAACGTTGCGTACACGTCGGTGCGCTTGGACAGATTGTAGTCGTAACCGATGGCGGCCAAGGTCGCGTCGCTGTTCGAACGGGTACGGTCGTTCTGGCGTGCAACCGATGCCATCAGGCGGCCGGCGCCGATCTTGTAGTGCATGCCGATCTGGGCGCTGTTGGCGTCGATCTGGGTGTTTTCAGTGATGCGGGCCACGAAGATGCCGCGCAGGGTGGCCTTGGTGGTGGCGTCAAGGATGAGGTAATTCGGCTGGGTGGCGATGCTGGTATCGTAGGTGGCGAAATAATCATTCAGCAAGGCCGAATGCAGGTTCTTCTGGTCATGGTAACCGGCGAAGAACTTGAAGTCGCCCATCGTGTACGAACCGCCCATGGTGGTGGTGGTCAGGCTTTTCTGGTCAGCCAGGTCGTAGCCCTGGTTGTGTGCGACGCCGACGTCCAGGCCGTTAGCCTTGTAGGTCAGGGCAGCGCCGTAGAACTTGTTGTAACGGCCGAGGTAGCCCGAGTTCTTAAAGCCGTACATCAGCGAACCGCCAAAGCCGCCCGGGGTGGCGATACGGTACTGGATCGATTTTTGCGAACGGATGTCGGCGCCCAGTGCCGAGAAGCCGGCGGTGCCGCCGGTGATGCCGCCCCACGCGCCGCCGGTGCCGTTTTCAAACGTGTCGGCAGCAGCGAATACTTCGTAGCCAGGGGTGTACATGCGGCCCAGCAAGATCGCGCCCACTGGCGTAACCAGGCCGACCATCGCGGTGCGGTCGAACAGGGCTTTTTCGCGGTTGACAGCGGTTTCGCCGGTCGCCTTCAAGCCAGTGGCCAGGCCGCCATTGATGTTCGCGCCCAGGGCTTCCATGCCGCGGCGCAGGTAGAAGCCATCGTTGTTGGTGACCAGTGCAGGGGTCTGGGTGCCGGTGTCGAGTTCAACGCGCGCTTCGAGCTGGAAGATAGCCTTGAAACCGCCGCCGATGTCTTCGGTACCCTTGAAGCCCAGACGCGAACCGTCGGCGCCACCGCTAACGATCTTGGCTTTCTCGCCCTTGGTTTTCACAATGCCGGCATCGGCGATGCCGTAGATTTGAACGCTGGACTGAGCCAGCACGGGGGCGGCGAAACAGGTAGCGATGACACCAGCGATTAATTTTGTTTTCATTACGTCTCCAGGAGGAATTTGGGTAAAAACGAACGTGCGTACTAATTCGTTTGAATCAATATGCCATCGTTCATCGAGCTTGTACAGAAAGCCAAGACGATCATTGCGTGCGCGGTTGCGGAAATGACACAAACACTTGCAACAGTTGTCATTTTAGGAATGCGAGGTCCAGGTGTGGCAAAGGCGAAGCAGGGTGTCCCCTGGCTTCGCCCCGCCGGCCGTGCGAAAGGGGCGTGTGCCCCGTCCGCTTAGAACGAGTGGTTCACGCCCACTGCCAAGGTCGTGATGCTGGTCTTGGTGCTAGGCGCAACAGCTGGCGCACCTTTGCGTTTGGACGCGTCGGCGTACACGTAGGTGCGCTTGGACAGGCTGTACTCGTAACCGAGCGAGTACTGGCGAACCTTGTCGAGGCCGTCGGTGTGCTTGGAGCCGATACCGGCCAGGATCTTGCCTGCGCCGATGGTGTGGTTGGCGCCGACGACCCATGCCTTGGTGTTCTGGTTCAGGATGCGGGTGTGCTCCTGGTCCTGGCGCGTCATGGAGAACATCAGCTTGGTGACCGGGGCGATCATCACGTAGCCGGCGAACGACGACACGGTCGATTCGACAGCGTTGCGCTCGTTGGCCAGCATCAGGGCGCCAGGGCCGTTTTTGTAGGTGACCGAGATCGAGTACGGATTGGCCAGCGCGGCTGCGTTGGCGGCGTACTGCGGCAGCAGCGGGGTGCCGCGGCCGACGACGGCGACGGCGCCGTTCGATTCGCGCGAACCGATCGTGGTGTTCACCTGGAAGCCCATGTATTCAGGCGAGTTGTAGAACACGGCGTTCGAGAAACGGTTGGCCGAGTTGCCTGGCAGGCCGAGCGGGTCGGACGTGTAGCCGGCCACGTGGATGTCGGCCTGGAAGCCTTGTGGCGTCGGGATACCGTGGAACGGCTCGAAAGCGATGCTCGATTCCTGGTACGCGGTCAGGCCGCGGCCGATGCGGAAGGTCCCGAAACCGCCGGTCACGCCGACCCGGCTCTGGCCCTGGAATAAGGGACGCTGCACGCCGGCGGCATTGGTTTCGGTGGTGCCCGTGTCCGGCTCGTAGCGCATTTCCAGCTGAAAAATGGCTTTCAGGCCGTTGCCGAGGTCTTCGGTGCCTTTGAAGCCGAGCGTGTTGTTGGCGCGCTTGCCAATGGAGGAATCCTGGTCGGTGCGCTTGATGATGCCCGCATCGACGTTGCCGTAGATCTGAACCGACGATTGAGCCTGTGCAGAGCCAGCGATTGCGCCAAGGATTGCCAGAGCCAACAGTGATTTTTTCATGTAACTAATTCCTTAATAAGTAAATCGTTTAAATCCGCCGGCATTGAGTTCTTGAAAAGCCTGAATGCCCGGATAGGTAAAACTTTAAGTGCTTTGGTGTGCCAAAATTCACGAGTTGGTCAATTATGCGGGCTTGGATTGGTTGAAAGCCAATAAATCAACGTTGCGTGTTGTATTTTTGAAACTCTGAATCGGCCGCATTATTGGCTTTGCATCCGATGATTTACTTTCTTGCAAGCAAATTTCTGGAACGGCATTGCTGACGGGTTTGTGCAATATCAAGGAAAAGCCCATTTCACCTAATCAGCTTAGCTGTGTGACGTAGACTTTCAGACATAGTTCCGCCCGCTTCCATATTCCGGGTGCTGGTTTGATAAATACTCAGGCGCGGCGGACTGATCGTGTTACCCGGAAGTGTCTTTTTAGAATCAGGTGGTCGAACCAAGATGGCAAACCGTGAAGAACTAGGAATCATCCGCGGCGCCCGCGGTGGCCAGCCGGAAGCCCAGCTCGAACTGGGACGGCTGTATCTATATGGCAGCGCCGGCCTGCCCAAGAGCTTGCCGACCGCGCTGCACTGGCTGGACCGCGCCGCGCAGCAGGGTAGCGCGCAGGCTTGCGAGCTGATCGGCGCCCACATTCCTCTCGAACTGGCACTGCAAAGCGAGCGGCCGCTGGCGCAGTGGTACGAGCGCGCCTTCGACGCCGGCGTGGTGCGCGCCGGCATGGTGCTGGCCCAGCTGACGCTCGAGCAACAGGCCGGCGTGGCCGACCAGGCCCGGCGCGACAAGGCGCTGCGCGCGCTCGAAGCGGCCGCCCGCGCCGGCGTGCCCGACGCCAAATGGCTGTACGCGCGCTATCAAAATGGCGCCGAGTCGGCCCGCGCGACGGCCGCAGGCGCGCCCTGCGCTGGGGTGACGCTGGCCGTCACCGCGCCCCCCGAGCAGTGGCGCGCGCGCGCGCCGGCCGCCGCGGCGCCGCTTGCCACCGTCAGCCTCGCCCCGCTCGACGCGCTGTGGCTCGAGGGCGACCACGCCCGCTTTCTGGCGCGCGCCTTGCCGCTGGCGCGCGCCTTGCTGCGCACCGAGCACGGCACGCTGCGCCCGGCCGGTTGCCTGAGCCGCGCCGATGTCAGCCTGCTGTCGCGCTGCGCGCAGGCGCTCAGCCAAAGCGCTGGCGACACGCTGGCCAGCGTCGACGAAATCCGCCGTTTCTGGGAGCTGGCCGCCAACGAGCACGACCCGCAGGCGCAAATGGCGCTCGGGCTGTGGCATGCGCGCATGCTGGTCGACGGGCGGCGCGTGGCCGCCGGGTCAGGCTCGGCCAATTTCAAAAAAGCCATCCGCTGGCTGCTGCTGGCCGGCGAACAAGGTTTGGCCGAAGCCTGGTACGCGCTGTCGCGTATCTATATCAAGCCGGAATTCTCCCAGCGCAACGTGGCCGATGCCCAGGTGTATCTGGAGCGGGCGGCCGGCATGGGCTATCGCGACGCCCAGCTCGAATGCGGCAACAACGCCTGGCGCGCCCGGCGCGAGCACGAAGGCAACGACGTGCGCGCCGTGTACTGGCTGCAAAAAGCGGCGGCCCAGGGCTGCGAGCAGGCCGCCGCCGCGCTGGTCAAGATCGCCCCGCGCGAGGCCAACGAGCCGTTTGCCGCCATCAGCGCCAGGGCGCCGGCGGCGCTGGCCACAACCTATCCGCTGCTGGCGGCGCGGCTGCGGCTGGCCGCGCTGTTTGGCCTGACGCGGGCCGAGGCGCTGCTGCTCGACGTGCGCGCGGCCGACCAGGGCCATTGCCTGGTGATCGATATTCGCGGCAGTTACGGGCGCAGCAAGCGGCGCCTGATCGCGATCGCTTGCGCGCAGGAGCGGCGCGCGCTCGACGAGATCGTGCAGCAGTTTGGCGGCCCCGATGGCGCGGCGGCGGGGGGCGAGGGCAATTACCGGCAGCGGCTGTACCGGCTCAAGACCGTGCTGCCCGAGGCGGCGTGCGAGGAAGGGGAGCATCAGGCTTACGATATGGCCGCGTAAAGGGTGTGCCTGGCCTCACGCAATAGCGCGCGCAGCGAAGGGCGGGCGCAATTGCATGACCGGGCCCGCCCTCCTTTGGCGCAGACCTTTCGACCGCCGTCGTCGCGTGCCGCCCCTCGCAGGCACGCGCCTGCTGGAGCGGCGTATTTTTCCCACACCTGCATCTGGCCATCTTGGAACACTTAAGATTAAATCAACGCAATGTCGCATGTAATTTATCTTTTGCATTTCCCTCAAGGTAATTCTAAGCATAGCGTTCCCAATACAGCTTGCTGCCGAGCCTTCTCCGTACGCCGCGACTTACGGCTGCCCGGATTTCGGACCCGTAATTGAAAAGGAAATAGTATGGTGCCGCCGCCATTTCGTTGTTCCGGAGACTCCTTCCTGAGCCCGGTGTGCAATAAGACACGCAAGGAGATTTTCGTCACCCCGATGTTCGACGAGCAGCTTGAGTTCGTCCATTCGAACGGCCAGATTCTGGGCGATGTGAAGTACTTGCTGATGTTGGAAGATGGTAGTACGGTCGAGGGAACGACAGACAAGAAGGGGCGGACCAAGCGCGTCCGAACGAAGAAGCCCGTAGCGATCAAGAAAGTCCAGCTCAGCGCTTCCGCGCCAAGGATCCCTTCGCGCACCGCGGCCGAGGCGTCAGCTGGAATACTTCATTCTTGTACAGTCCATTCTCCGGACGTGTTGCCGGCCTTCCTGACCTTCGAGCTGAATGGCATCAAGACCAATAGGTTCGAGATCGGCAAATCCGTGGTCCCTGTCAAAACGCCCGATGACGAGACACGACCGCTGACTGCGGGTGAGATCGCCATGGCGAAAGTGCTGTTCAAGGACTCGATTAACTACAAAAATGTAACAGTCCACAACGGGGACTTCATCCCGTTTGGCAAGCAGGATCAGGATACTGCGATTACGCCTTTCGGGTCCATCTATTTCCCCAAAAAGCATTTTGTAGAAGATTTTTCCGTGTCGGACGATCAAGATCGCCACTGGCTCATCCACGAATTGGTGCACGTTTGGCAGTTCCAGCATTTGTATCCCGTCTTTCACCGAGGAGTCATGCACTACGGCCTGGATTACAAATATAAGCTGGACGAAAAGAATCACCTGGGGGACTACAATATGGAAGCGCAAGGCGACCTGTTGGCGGACTATTGGGCATTGCTCGATGCCAAGGTCCGAGGAATACGCGTTACCTACATGGCCATGGGAATTTATGCAAATGATATTAAAATTTATGAAGCGGTCTTGCGGCATTTTCTCAAGAATCGTGACAGCTGGAGAAATTGGCCCGCTTTTTATTAGCTTACGCTATCTTTTTTGCTTGATGGGTGCTGCTCTGGCACTGACTTCCGCTTCGTGCGCAGCCACTTCAAGAGTCGGCAGCGCGGTGATTACCGAGGTGAATGGCCTGCCTTGCTTCAGTGTCCCGAACGATGCGGAGACCCGCAATGGGGTGCCTCTATTCACCGTGAGCGTTACGAAGCGCAACGCCCCTGGCGCTACGACGCTTCCAGCGCGAGTCTGGTTTTCCTGGATCGAGCCGAGGGGAAAATCAATCATCTTGAAACCTCCGAATTGCATTCGTTACGGCGTGGTGCCACCATTCGCGCAGCAAGAACTTTCGGTCCCCTTGCAGCCCTACAGCATTTACACTGCCGTGCTCCAGGCCGTGCCCGAGGGGTCTAACTTGCGGGGATATAAAGGGGAATTTTGCATGATTCCCGGTGCGGCAGACAAACTACGGGTGCAAGTAGTTCCTTGGGACGAAAAGGCCTCGAAATGGCGATACGATCTGTGCGCGCCAGGGGCAAAGTAGGGTCCTCCACTGCATGTACCGCTTCCTCGAGAACAGGCAGCGTCATCATCACTCAGGTCAATGGAACACCCTGCTTCGGCATCCCAAACAACGCGGAAACCCGCAACGGGTTGCCGCTATCGAGAAGCTCCGGGTTCAGGTGATTCCTTGGGATGAAAAAACATCCACATGGCGATATGACCTTTGTACGCCCAGCTCCAGGTAGGTGCACCATGGCGGGTAGGCGTGGAGCAAGATTTTTGATGGCAGGCACGGGGGCGAACAATTTCTGGTCGCCAAACTAGGCGCAAGGCACTTGGGGATGCACAGCACAGCCGGGTTAATCGGCTGCCCATATTGATGAACGTGCTTTGTGTTGCTATTTAAGTACTATTGAGAGCTATAAAAACTTGTTAATATAGGAAGTATGGTCCTGAGGAAAGCGAAGTCTGTTAACGCCAGACGAAGCAATCCTCGCGAATTGAACCCCTGCGATCCTGTCCACTTTGCCACGCGAAAATCCTCACATGACAGTTATGCGCACGACAACATCCCGCCGCCGCCAAATGGCGCCCACCTAATGGAAGCCCTGGCAAAACTCTCTTCACTCAGCTTGTTCGGCACCGGTCTGAGCCAGCATGCGCGGCTCGTCACCCTTGCCAGCTCGCAAGACCGTGCCTTGCCTGAATCTCTGATCGCGGAAAAGTTCAGCGGCCGCGAAGCCGTTAATGAATTGTTCGCGTTCGACCTCGACGCGCTCAGCGTGTCCACCGATCTGGACCTGAATCTGTTTATCGGCGAAGAACTGAGCATCGCACTGCTGCAGCCCGACGGCAGTCGCCGCGCGTGGCATGGCCTGTGCACGCAGGCTTCGTGGCTGGGCGCTGACGGCGGCGTGGCGCGCTATCGGTTGCATCTGGAGCCCGCACTGGCCCTGCTGCGGCATCGCCGCGACAGCTATATTTTCCAGGATAGGAACGCGCAAGAAATCGTCACTGAGCTGTTGACGGACTATCCGCAGGTGCGCTTTGAATTTGACGTAACGCAGCAATTGACGCAACGCGCGGTTTGCACCCAGTATCGCGAGAGTGACTTCGAATTCCTCACGCGACTGCTGGCATCCGAGGGTTTGAGCTGGCGCTTCGAACATGACCAAGCCGCAGGCGATGAGACCGGCAGCGATGGCCAAGCCAAGCATCGGGTCGTCATTTTCGACAGCAAGGCGAAAGCGCCTGCCACGCCCGGCGGCGACGTGATCCGCTTTCACGGCGTGCGCGCTACCGATACTGACGACGCCATCGATGAATTTCGTGCGCGGCGCCAAGTGCAGGCCAACGCGGTCAGCATCAGCAGCTGGGACCCGCTGCAACTGTTGGCGCCAGCGGCCGAACACGCATCCAACCTGGACGCGGGCGAGCTGCCCGCACTGGCGCTCTACGACGGCAGCGGCGAACGGATCGCCACCAGCTCCGGCGTTGCCGATCCGCACAGCGCCTTGATGCTGCAGGCGCTGGAACTGGAGAACAAGCAGTTTGCGGGCGCCGGCGCGGTCAGGCGTCTGGCCGCCGGCCACACATTCGCGCTCACGCAGCACGAGCGCTATCCGGACGGCGCTTTCACCGTGCTGTCGGTCGAACATGAAGCGCGCAACAATTTCCAGTCGCAGATTGCCACCACCAGCGACGCCTTGCAAGGCGGCACCTACCGCAACACATTCACCTGCGTGCGCGATGTGGTGGCGATCCTGCCGCCCGCGATGGCGGCGCGGCAGGCCAGTACCGCGCTTGGGCCGCAGGCCGCGCTGGTCGTGGGGACGGGCGATGCGATTTCCACGACCACGCGCGATCACCAAGTGAAGGTGCAGTTTGCGTGGCAGCGTGGACAGGACGCCAACGCCGGCGGCATGGCGCACAACACCGATGCCAAGGGCGATGCCCCAGGCGACGAAACGTCGGGCACCTGGGTGCGCGTGGCCGAGGCGCTGGCGGGCCCGAACTGGGGATCGCAGTTCACGCCGCGCCTCGGCACCGAAGTATTGGTCGATTTCATTGAAGGCGACATGGACCGCCCGGTCGTGGTGGCCCAACTTTACTCAGGACAGGATGGGCCGCCGTTTGCCGCCGGTGTGAACGCAGGCGTGAACCACGCCGGTGTGCTGTCCGGCATTCACAGCCATAATTTTGATGGCGGCGGTTTCAATCAATGGCAGCTGGACGATACTCCGGGCCAGCTACGTACCCGCCTTGCCACCAGCACTGCGGCAACCCAGCTCAATCTCGGCTACCTGATTGCGCAGGCGCCCGCGTCTGCCCACCGTGGCGCCTATCGCGGCAGCGGCTTCGAACTGCGCACCGACGCCTGGGGCGTGGTGCGCGGCGGCGAAGGTGTGCTGCTGTCGACCACGGGTCGCTACCAGAACGGCAGCGGCGTGGTTTCGACCCAGCTCGACGTGGCCGAGGCGGTGTCGCGGACGAAAGGCGCGCAGGACTTGGGCGCGTGCCTGGGCGAGGCCGCCGCGCAGCAGCGGGCGCTGTTCAGCAAGGACGCGGCCAAGGCCCAGGCAGCGTTTATCGATCAGATCGATCCGGAAGCGCAGGGCAAGCATGGCGTTGCGGTTAACGGCCAGGAGGCGAGCAAAGCGAAGGATGGCGAACGTGAGCTCGACCCCGCCAAGCCCGTTGAAAAATTCGCCAAGCCAATCGTGCTAATGGAAGCGCCGTCCAATATCAACTGGGCCACGCCTGCATCGACCGTGATTTTCGCGGGCGAACACGTAAACTGGAGCAGCCAGTCCGACTTGCACTTGGCGGCGGCGCATACCGTGTCGTCCGTGGCGGCGAATGCGGTCAGCCTGTTCACCCATGCGGGCGGAATCCAGGCCATTGCCGGCAACGGCCCGGTCTCGCTGCAAGCGCATACCGATCAACTTGAAATTTTGGCCGATAAGGCGATCACGGTCATCTCGGTCAATGACAGTATCCAGATCAATGCCAGGGAAAAGATCGTGCTGCAGGCCGGGCAATCGTCAATCACGCTTGAGGGTGGCAATATCACGTTTGCGTGTACGGGGAACTTTACCGTCAAGGGTGGCCAGCACCTGTTCGATGCCGGCGCCAGGCAAGCTGCGGTGTTGGGGAAACTCCCTGATTCGCGTCTCAAACTGTTCGACGAAGCGTTCATCTTGAAGGACAAGCTTACCGGCGCGGTGCTGGCCTACCAGGTTTATCGCATCAAGCGCGCCGATGGGTCGTTCGAAGATGGCGTAACCGACGAAGCAGGGCACACTCACGTGGTCAGGGGGGCCGAGGCTGAGAGAATCGAGATCGACCTGGAACCGCAGGGCGCCTTGCCTCCAGCCTTCGACGAGCAAATCCAGTTCAAGAATGCGAACGCGGCGCTGCTGGCCAACGTGAAGTATCAACTCAAGCTGGGGGATGGCACCGTCGTGGACGGCGTCACGGACGCTCAGGGCATGACGAGCCGGATCCCTGCGGACAAGCAACAGGCAATCGTGGAAGCGACGCTGCAGGCATCGGCTTTTGGAAGCTGCTGTGGCGGTGCAAAACAGGCACCGGACATGCTGACGGTGGACTTGCAAGGGGTGACGGTCAACGACGTGAAAGTAGGCAGCTCGGTTGCGGTGGTGCAAACGCCGGAAGGCAAGTCGCGCGGGCTGACGCCTGGCGAAATTAGCATGGCGCAAAGCATCTTTGGCATGTCGATCGACTACGCCAAGGTCAAAGTGCACAACGGCGAATACCTGTGGTTCGGTCTGCAGCCCGACGACACCGCAATGACGCCAAACGGAGAAATATATTTCAATCCCGCGCGCTACCTGACCGACTTTTCGGAGACCGAATATGAGGGCATGATTTGGTTTATTCACGAAATGGCTCATGTGTGGCAGTATCAACTGGGCTATCCGGTCAAACTACGGGGCGCGCTGCGCCTCGGGCTCAGTTACAAATACGCGCTGGACGGGGACACCACGCTCGCCGATTTCAATATGGAAGCGCAAGGCAATGTGCTGGCCGACTACTGGGCCATGAAAAAATACGGCGCCAACGTACCATGGATTCATGAAGAGCAATACAAAGACGATTTCGTGCTGTTTGAAAAAGTATTGAAAACATTTATTGCCAACCCCGGCGACAAAACTAATCTTCCAGGCGGTTGATCATGATGCCAAGCTCGACAAGTACAAAAAACCGTTGGCGCTTTCTGGCAGTGGCCGCGCTGAGCGCGGGCTGCACGTCATCAATGGCCACGTCACGCATGGGCTCGGCCGTGGTGACGGAGTCGAACGGCGTTCCGTGCTTCTCCATTCCGGTCAATGACGAAACCAGGCAAGGGCTGCCGCTGCGCGGTATTGCCGTTACTGAAATTCAGACGGGGGACTGGAACACATTGCCGGCCGAGCTGTGGCACTTCACGGCTGCCGATCCTGCATCACGTTTGCAGCTGCGCCCGACTGCATGCGTGCGCTATGGCGAGGCGCCAACGGCCAGCATCCAGCGTACTTTTAAACCG
This sequence comes from Massilia sp. TSP1-1-2, assembly GCF_049896185.1. Lineage (NCBI taxonomy): Bacteria > Pseudomonadati > Pseudomonadota > Betaproteobacteria > Burkholderiales > Oxalobacteraceae > Massilia > Massilia sp. TSP1-1-2. The sequence goes on along the minus strand of NZ_JAFCTU010000003.1, from coordinate 140,973 downwards.
CTGATGCCCTATCGGGTGTACTACGTCATGGTCAATGCCCGCACTGATGACTCGAGCATGATCGCCTACGTGGCGAAGTTCTGCGTCAAACCGGCAGCTGCGGGAAAAAATATCGTGCAAACCATCTCGCCCGACGAGCGTGGCGGCGACCAGCGCTACGAGCTGTGTGCGCGGCCGTAATGCTTGCCAGCCCCTGCCGCCGGCATTGCCTTTGCGCTAACACCCGCTTGGGGCGGGGTACTGCCAGCGATTGGAAAAGCTCAGGCCCGGCTAGATCGTGATTTCGCCTTCAAACACCGTCACCGCCGGCCCGCTCAGGAACACGGCTGCATCGCCGCCGGCCCAGGCCACCGCCAATTCTCCCCCACGGGCAGTGACGCGCACGGGCGAATCGAGCAGGCCGCGCCGGATCCCGGCCACCACCGCCGCGCAGGAACCCGTGCCGCAGGCCAGCGTTTCGCCGGCGCCGCGCTCGTAGACGCGCAGCTTGATATGGCCGCGGTCGACTACCTGCATGAAGCCCGCATTGACCTTGCGCGCAAAGCGCGCATGCTGCTCGATGAGCGGTCCCACCGTCTCCACCGGCGCCAGGTCGACGTCGGCCACCACTTGCACCGCATGCGGATTGCCCATCGAAACGAGCGAAACGAAGGCCGTCCCTGCGCCCGCCAGCGCCAGCGCATACACGGTATCGATCCCCTCGGCCCGGCTTTCAATGGCGACATCATCGAACGGCAGATCGGCGGGAGCGAAATGGGGCGAACCCATCTCGACGGTGATCGCCCCATCGGCCTCGATGCGCGGGGTAATGATGCCCTTCATGGTCTGGACCCGGATGGCCGACTTGGTCGTCAATCCCTTGTCGGTGACGAACTTGACGAACGCGCGCGAGCCATTGCCGCACTGTTCGACTTCGCCGCCATCCTGGTTGAAAATGCGGTAGCGGAAATCGCAGTCGGCGCTGTCCGCCTTTTGCACCACCAAAATCTGGTCGGCGCCGATGCCGAAACGGCGGTCGCCCAACAACTTCCACTGGGCCGGAGAAAAATCGATCTGCTGGCTGATGGCGTCGATGACGATGAAGTCATTGCCGGCGCCGTGCATCTTGGTAAATTTAAGGTTCATCCGCTAAGTATAGCGAGATTTACGAACGGATATAAGGCGACGGCTCGCCGGGCGGGCGCGTCTTGAAGCGCTTGTGGGTCCAGAAATATTCTGCCGGCGCTTCGCGCACCCGCTCCTCGATAAAGGCATTCATGCGGCGTGCCGAGGCGACCATGTCCTCGCCCGGGAAGTCGTCCCAGGCCGGGTAAAACGTCACTTTCCAGCCGGCGTAACCAGGCAAGAAGGTGGCCACTACGGGAATGACGGCAGCGCCGGTGGCCGCCGCGATGCGTCCGGGCGCGGTCAGCGTGGCGGCGGGGATACCAAAAAACGGCACGAATTCGGCATCTTTGGCGCCGAAGTCCATATCGGGCAGCATAAAGTAGGGCAAGTGCTCGCGCATGGCCCGGATAATCGGCTTGACGCCTTCCTTGCGCGAAAACAGTTGCACCGGACGAAAGCGCGAGCGGCCCTGGCGCAGCACGTCGTCAAAGGCCTTGTTTTTTTGCGCCACATAAATCGAGCACAGGCTCGATTCGAGCATCACCGCCACGCCCGCCACGTCGAGCGAGACGAAATGCGGACACAGCAAAATGACGGGGCCGGCCTGCAGCTGCGCCAGCGGCACGCCCGGCTCGATGCGGATCAGGCGGCGCAGGCGCGCTTCGGGCGCCCACCACAAAATGGCGCGCTCCCACACGCTGCGCGAATAGGACTGGAAATGCTGGCGCGCCAGATTCACGCGCGCTTGTTCCGACAGTTCAGGCATGCACAGGCGCAAATTGGTCAGCGCAATGTGGCGCCGTTTCTTGAGCAGCATGAAGAGCAGGCTGCCGATGCCCGCGCCAAAGCGGCCCAGCACCGGCAGGGGCAACCAGTGCAGCAGCCACATCAGGCCAAGCAGCAGCCTCACGCGTTCACCTGTGGCGCGTCCTGCGGGCCGTCCACGCCGTCCGGCTGCTTGTAGCGGTTGTAGCTCCAGAAATACTGGGCCGGGCAGCGCGCGATCAATTGTTCCATGGCGCGGTTGATGATGGCGGCTTGCTCGGCGCCGCTGCCTTCGAGCTGGCCGTCGAACGGCACAAAGCGCACCGTGAAACCTTCGCCGCGGGGGAGGCGCTCGGCGTAGACCAGGATCACGGCGGCGTGACCTAACTGGGCCAGCTTGGCCGGCAGCGTCATCGTGTAGGCGCTGCGGCCAAAGTAAGGTGCCCATACGCCTTCGCCTTCCTGCGGCACCTGGTCCGGCAGCACGCCCACCGGTTCGCCGCGGCGCAGGCACTTGGCCAGAATGCGCACCCCGGCCAGCGTGGCCGGCGCCAGGTGCAGGTTGTGGCGCGCCCGTGCGCCTTCAATCAGCGGCTTCAAGGCAGCCTTTTTAGGCGGGCGGTACATGACGGTGAGCGGGGTGCGCAGTGCAATTTGCTGGGCCGTGATTTCAAAGCAGCCCAGGTGCGGGGTCAGGAACACGATGCCGCGCCCGCTGTCCAAGACCGACTGGACATGCTCCCAGTTCTCGTCGGTGGCATAGCGCGCCACCCGCTGCGGGTCGGCGCACCAGACGAACGGCAGCTCCACGATCGCCTTGCCCGATTCGGCAATCGCGCTGTGCAGGTGGAGGCCGAAGCCGGCGCCTTCCAGGTTGCTGCGCAGGCGCTTGCGGTAGGACGGCGAGGCCAGGTACACCAACCAGCCGAGCGCGGCGCCAAGAGCATGGAGGGCGCGCAAGGGCAGCTTTGACAACAAGCGGAACAGGAGTACTAGCATAAACAATCAGGTGTCGAATGGTCGGGAACAGGCGAGAAAGTAGTGGCGGGCAAATTCGTCACTTGCCTAACCAAAATTTCTCAAGGAGCGTAAAATACCACGTATGCAGGATCCGCCGAGTTAATAGACAACTTGCGAAGCGGAATATAAATGTCGCTAAAGCGTCGCAGGCAACCCGGTTACTGCGACTTCAATCTGACCAGTAACAGGAGCATTGCATGTCCAACGATTACCTTTTTACGTCCGAATCCGTCTCTGAAGGCCACCCCGACAAAGTCGCGGACCAGATTTCCGACGCCATCCTCGACGCCATCCTCACGCAAGACCCGACCGCCCGCGTGGCCGCCGAAACGCTGTGCAACACCGGCCTGGTGGTGCTGGCGGGCGAAATCACGACCCACGCCAACGTCGACTACATTCAAGTAGCGCGCGAAACCATCAAGCGCATCGGTTACGACAACACGGAATACGGCATCGACTACCGCGGCTGCGCCGTGATGGTGTGCTACGACAAGCAGTCGCCCGACATTGCCCAGGGCGTGGACGAAGGCGCCGGCATCGACCTTGACCAAGGCGCGGGCGACCAGGGCTTGATGTTCGGCTATGCCTGCGACGAGACGGCCGAGCTGATGCCCGCCGCCATCCACTACGCGCACCGGCTGGTCGAGCGCCAGTCGCAGCTGCGCAAGGATGGGCGCCTGCCGTGGCTGCGTCCGGACGCCAAGTCGCAAGTTACGCTGCGCTATGTGGACGGGCGCCCGGTTGGCGTCGACACTGTGGTGCTCTCGACACAGCACGCGCCGGAAGTGTCGCATGCCCAGATTGAAGAAGCGGTGATTGAAGAAATCATCAAGAAAGTACTGCCGCACGAGTGGCTCAAGGGCACGCGCTACCTGGTCAACCCGACCGGGCGCTTCGTCATTGGCGGCCCGCAGGGCGACTGCGGCCTGACCGGGCGCAAGATCATCGTCGACACCTACGGCGGCGCGGCGCCGCACGGCGGCGGTGCATTTTCGGGCAAGGACCCGTCCAAAGTGGACCGTTCGGCCGCCTACGCGGCCCGCTACGTGGCCAAGAACATCGTCGCCGCCGGCCTTGCGCGCCAGTGCCAGGTACAGGTGAGCTATGCGATCGGCGTGGCCAAGCCGATCAACATTACCGTCTACACGGAAGGCACGGGCGTCATCTCCGACGACAAGATCGCCGCCTTGGTCATGGAGCATTTCGACTTGCGTCCGAAAGGCATCGTCCAGATGCTCGACCTGCTGCGTCCGATATACCAAAAGACTGCGGCCTACGGCCACTTCGGCCGCGAAGAACCCGAGTTCACCTGGGAGCGCACCGACAAGGTCGCGCTGCTGCGCGCCGAAGCTGGCCTGTCGTAACAAGCAAGTAGTTTCCTATGAACCGGGGTCAGACCACTGTTAAATGTGGTCTGACCCCGGTTTTTGTCGGGGTTGGTGCAACTGTTGCGGGAAGCTGGTATAGTTGTCAGTTCCGAGGAGCGTTGCGACGAAAATACATTTTTTCGCCAGGCTCGGAAATTCATCCGCAACTGCGCTCACGTTACTTTTTTCTAACTGAAAGGAGGGCGTGATGAACGCCGTACTCAAACCTCTGCAAGACTATCTGATCGCCGATATCTCCCTGGCCGCCTGGGGCGACAAGGAAATCAAGATCGCTGAAACCGAAATGCCCGGCCTGATGGCCATCCGCGAGGAATTCGCCGCCGCCCAGCCCTTGAAGGGCGCGCGCATCACCGGTTCGCTGCACATGACCATCCAGACCGCCGTGTTGATCCAGACCCTGGAAGCACTCGGCGCGCGCGTGCGCTGGGCGTCGTGCAATATCTACTCGACCCAGGACCACGCAGCAGCAGCCATTGCCGCCGCCGGCACTCCGGTGTTCGCCGTCAAGGGCGAAACGCTCGAGCAATACTGGGACTACACCCACCGCATTTTCGAGTGGCCAAGCGAGAACGGCCAGCCGGTCTACTCGAACATGATTCTCGACGACGGCGGCGACGCCACGCTGCTGCTGCACCTGGGCACGCGCGCGGAAACCGACATCTCCGTGCTCAACAGTCCGGGCTCGGAAGAGGAAATCTGCCTGTTCAATTCGATCAAGGCGCACCTGGCCAAGGATGCCACCTGGTATTCCAAGCGCTTGCCCCAGATCCTGGGCGTGACCGAGGAAACCACCACCGGCGTGCACCGCCTGTACCAGATGCACAAGGATGGCAAGCTGGCTTTCCCGGCAATTAATGTCAACGATTCCGTGACCAAGTCGAAATTCGACAACCTGTACGGTTGCCGCGAATCGCTGGTCGACGGCATCAAGCGCGCCACCGACGTCATGATCGCCGGCAAAGTGGCCGTCATCGCCGGCTATGGCGACGTGGGCAAGGGCTCGGCCCAGGCCATGCGCGCCTTGTCGGCCCAGGTCTGGGTCACGGAAATCGATCCGATCTGCGCACTGCAGGCGGCCATGGAAGGCTATCGCGTCGTGACCATGGATTACGCGGCCGAACACGGCGACATTTTCGTCACCTGCACCGGCAACTATCACATCCTGACCGAGCAGCACATGCTGGCCATGAAAGACCAGGCCATCGTCTGCAACATCGGCCACTTCGACAACGAGATCGATGTCGCTTCGCTCAAGAAATATGAGTGGGACAATATCAAGCCGCAAGTCGACCATGTGATTTTCCCTAGCGGCAAGCGCATCATCTTGCTGGCCGAAGGCCGCCTGGTGAACCTGGGCTGCGGCACGGGTCACCCGTCGTACGTGATGAGCTCCTCGTTCGCGAACCAGACGATCGCCCAGATCGAACTGTTCTCGCACATCGAGAAGTACCCGGTCGGCGTGTACGTGCTGCCCAAGCACCTGGACGAGAAAGTCGCGCGCCTGCAGCTCAAAAAGCTCAACGCCCAGCTGACCGTCCTCACCGACGAACAGGCCGCCTACATCACGGTCAACAAAGAAGGCCCTTACAAGCCCGACCACTACCGCTATTGATGCGAAAGCGGCCCTGGTCTTCCAAGACCCGGGCCGTTTTTTTATCGACCCACACTTACAAGAACAGGCCAGCCACCATGAACTTACTCTTTACCCTCTTGATCAACGCCGCAGCGCTGTTTGCCCTGCCATTTCTGATGAGCTCCGTGCATGTCAACAATTTCGGTACCGCCATCGTCGCGGCCATCGTGCTGGCCATCGTCAATACCCTGATCAAGCCCATTCTGGTGCTGCTGACCTTGCCCGTCACCGTCCTCACGCTTGGCTTGTTCATCCTGGTGATCAATGCCTTGCTGTTCTGGGCCGTTGCATCGTTCGTTGACGGCATCCACGTCGACGGCTTTGTCTCCGCCTTCATCGCTTCTATTATTTACAGCATTATTTCGTGGGCCTTGTCCGCACTGCTGTTGAACAAAGACTGACCATGGCCAGTAATAATTTCAGTATCGAATTCTATCCGCCCAAGACCCCGGAAGGCGCCGACAAGCTGCGCATCGCGCGCGCCAAGCTGGCGCAGCTCGAGCCGAAGTATTTCTCGGTGACCTTCGGCGCGGGCGGCAGCACCCAGCAGGGCACGCTCGATACCGTGCTCGACATCATGAGCGAGGGCCACGAGGCGGCGCCGCACCTGTCGTGCGTGGGCGGTTCGCGCGAATCGATTCGGGCCATCTTGCACCAATTCAAGGGGCACGGCATCAAGCGCCTGGTGGCCTTGCGCGGCGACTTGCCCAGCGGTTATGGCGGCGGCAGCGAACTGCGCTACGCCAGCGAACTGGTGGAATTCATCCGCGCCGAAACCGGCGACTGGTTCCACATCGAGGTAGCGGCCTATCCCGAGGTGCATCCGCAGGCGCGCTCGCCGCAAGACGACCTGCTTGCCTTCGAGCGCAAGGTCAAGGCGGGCGCGAACGCGGCCATCACCCAGTATTTCTACAATGCCGATGCGTATTTCGCCTTCATGGACCAGGTTACTAAACTGGGCATCGACGTGCCGGTCGTGGCGGGCATCATGCCGATCACGAACTACACGCAGCTGATGCGTTTTTCCGACATGTGCGGCGCCGAGATTCCACGCTGGGTGCGCCTGAAACTGGCCAGTTTTGGCGACGACAGCGTTTCCATCAAGGCCTTTGGCCTGGACGTGGTCAGCCAGCTGTGCGAGCGCTTGTTGGCCGGGGGCGCGCCCGGACTGCACTTTTACAGCATGAACCAGGCGGCGGCCACTACCGCACTGTGGCAGCGGCTGGTCAAAACCTAGCTGGAGCAGGCGGCATCAGGTTGTTATAAAAGTGTTGACAACCGCGTAGGTCGGGAAAGGCCGAAGGCCGCATCCCGACAAGCGCCGTCGAGGCCTATGGTGGAACCCAGGGCCCGGCCCTTTTCCGCCCGGCCGCCGAGCCACGACAGTGTGACGGGATCGTGCGCAGCCCCACAAAGGTTCTGCAATACGTTCATTGGCGAGGACGTTGGCTTGCAACTAGCCTTCAGTAATGATCATATCCAGCGCAACATCATGCGGCGCACCCGCAAACTCGGCCCGCAGGCAGGCATATGCCACGCCCACCGTTTGCGGACGCGGCGGCGCCTCCAGCGTGCGGTCGTAAAACCCGCCGCCGTAGCCGAGCCGGTAGCCTTGCCCATTGAAGCCCAGGCAGGGAATGAGCAGCACCGGCGGACGCGGCACCATGCGCAGCTGCGCTGGCACCGCCACCCCCATCCGGTCCTTGACCATGGCTTCGCCCGGCGTCCACTCGGCAAAGCCGAGCGCCGCGTCGCGCGCCAGCACCACGGGCAGCGCCAGGCGCACGCCGGCGGCGGCCAGGTCGGCGTACGCACCCGACAAGTCCGGTTCGCCGCGCAACGGCCAGTAGACGCCGAACGGCCCGGCCCGGCCTGCTTGGGCCGCACCCCACCAGGCCAGCACGCGCGCGCCGATGGCAGCGTCCCACAGCGCCCTTTGCGGCGCCGGGACGCCGGCGCGCAGCTGCGCGAGCGACTTGCGCAGCGCGGCCTTGTCGCCCAATGTTTCCATTGTTGTTTTGTGTACGCTGGGCGACAGTGGCGCCGTCTCGTCGCATGGTATTCTTGGTTCGCCTGTCATGGTTTTAATGATGCATAAATAGAGAGTTGGACACTGATGTATTTGCCGAAACTGATCACCGGCGCGACGCTCGCCGCAGCCTCCATCATGCCAGCTTCGGCGCAAGTGCCGCCGGCGGCGCCTGCAACGGTCCCTGCCACAGTCCCTGCCACCACTGCGCCCACCGCCGCGCCGGTCCAGCTCCAGGCGCCGCTTCAGCCGCGCGCTGCAGCGCCGGCAGGGCCAACGCATGGGCCTGCCGTCAATGCGGCGCCGCCGGCCGCCCCGCCAAGCTTTGACAGAGCACGGGCCGAGGTACACGCGCTCGCCATCGTCAGGGCGCAAGCTGAGCTGGCGGCGGCCCAGCTCCCCGACAACCGCGCCGACGACGACACCTTCATCGCCCTGCGCGAGGCCGCGCGCGCCGGCGACGCCGCCAAGGCCGATTCGCTCGCCGTGCGCCTGCCGCAGTACATGATTCCGTCCTACGTCGAGTACTACCGGCTCAAGCCGCGCCTGGCCACGGCCTCGCCCGATGAATTGCGCGCCTTTCTCGCGCGCTACCAGGGCACGGCCGTCGCCGACCGCCTGCGCAACGACTGGCTGCTGGAACTGGGCCGCGCGCGCGACTGGGCCAATTTCAGCCAGCAGTATCCGCTGTTCGTGCTTAATGACGACGTCCAGGTCAAATGCTATTGGCTCATGGCGCGCGTGGCGCGCGGCGAAAAAGTCGCCGACGAAGCGCGCGCCGCCTTGGCCTCGCCGCCGGCCTACGGCGAAGCCTGCAACGCGCTGATGGTGTCGCTGGCGCAGGCCGGCCAGTTCGACGCCAACGACTTGCTCGTCCAACTGCGCCTGGCCGGCGAAACCGGCTCCACCGGCCCGGCCAAGCGCGCCGCCGAGCTGCTGGGCGCCTCCGACACGCGCGCCGCCCAGGCGGTCGACTTCCCGGCGCTGGCCATGGCGCGCGGCATCGGCAGCACGCGCGCCGAGCACGAAATCTACCTGGTGGCGATCAGCCGCATGGCCCGTTCCAGCCTGAAGCTGGCGCTGATCGCCTTTGAAAAAAACCTGCCCAGTTTTACGCCCCAGGAGCAGGGCATCGGCTGGGCCGTGATTGCCCACGCGGCTTCGCTCAAGCATGATCCTGACGCCCACACTTACTGGAGCAAGAGCGCCGCAGCCCCCCTCACGCCCGAACAGATGCAGTGGAAAACCCGCATCGCCCTGCGCCGCCTGGACTGGAAAGCGGTCAAGGCCAGCATTGAAGCGATGCCCGGCTTTCTCAGCGCGCAGCCGGCCTGGACGTACTGGCTGGCGCGCGCGCTGCAGGCCGAAGGCGGCGCCGCGCGCAATGAGAGCGCTACTGCCAACGCCACCGCGATGTACCGCGGCATCGCCGACCAGCACAATTTCTACGGCCAGCTGGCGCTGGAAGAACTGGGCCAGCTGATCACCATCCCGCCACCGGGCGCGCCGCTCACCGCCGACGAAATCGCGCCCATGGCGGCCAATCCGGCGCTCAAGCGCGCACTGAAGTTTTTCAGCCTGCGCATGCGCGCCGAAGGCATGCGCGAGTGGAACTGGGAAGCGCGCAAGTTCACCGAGCGCGAGCTGCTGGCCGCGGCCGAATTCGCGCGCCGCAACGATGTGCTCGACCGCATGGTCTACACCTCCGAGCGCACCCGCACCCAGTTCGACTACACGCAGCGCTTTCCGGCGCCGCACAGCGACATCCTCAGCCCCACCACGCGCCAGCTGGGCCTGGACAAGGCCTGGGTCTATGGCCTGATCCGCCAGGAGTCGCGCTTTGTCATGGATGCCCGCTCCAGCGTGGGCGCATCGGGGCTGATGCAGGTGATGCCGGCCACCGCGCAATTCGTCGCCCGCAAGATCGGGCTCGATTTTGCCAAGGACAAGCTGACCGACCTGCGCACCAACCTGGTTCTGGGCTCGAACTACCTGAACATGGTGCTTGAAAACGCGAGCGGCTCGCAGCCGCTGGCCACCGCCGCTTACAACGCGGGCCCGGGGCGCATGCGCACCTGGCGCGCCTCGCTCGAGGCGCCAATGGAAGGCGCCATCTGGGCCGAGTCGATTCCGTTTCTCGAAACGCGCGTCTACGTCAAGAACGTGATGGCCAATGCGACCAATTACGCCGCCCTGTTCGACAACAAGCCGCAGTCGCTCAAGGCGCGGCTCGGGACCATTGCGCCACGCGGCGCCCAGGGCGCCGATCTCCCCTAACTTATTTTCCCTAACTTATCTCACCTAACTTTTTTGGAAAAAAATGGACATGCTGACGGTGGTGGTTTTCGGGGGTTCCGGTTTTATCGGCACCCACCTGGTGGCGCTTCTGTCGCAGTTGGGCGCGCGCGTGATCGTGCCGACCCGGCGCCTTGAACGCGCCAAGCACCTGATTTTTTTGCCGCGCGTTGAAGTGGTCGAAGTGAACATCGGCGACGACGCCGCGCTGCGCCGCCTGTTGCAGGGCAAGGATGCGGCCATCAACCTGGTGGGCCTGCTGCATTCGCGCCGCGGCACGCCCTACGGGGACGACTTCAAGCGCGCCCACGTGGTGCTGCCGCGCCGCATCGTGGCCGCCTGCGCCGCGCAAGGCGTGCCGCGCTACCTGCACATGAGCGCCCTAGGCGCGGCCGTGGACGGCCCGTCGATGTACCTGCGCTCCAAGGCGGACGGCGAAGTCGCCGCGCGCGCCGAGCCGGCGGTGGCCGCCACCATCTTCCGCCCGTCGGTGGTGTTTGGCGAAGGCGACCAGTTCCTCACCACCTTCGCGCGCTTGCAGCGCTTTTTGCCTTTTGTGCCGCTGGCCGGTGCCGAGACCGACTTCCAGCCGGTGTATGTGGGCGACGTTGCGCAGGCGTTCGCCAATGCCTTGTTGGAGCCGCGCACGCGCCATCAGGTCTACGAGCTGGGCGGCCCGCAGATTTATGCGCTGGCCGACCTGGTGCGCCTGGCCGGAAAATACGCGCACCACGAGCGGCCCGTGTTCGGCATTCCCGACGCGCTGGCCCGCTGCCAGGCCGCGTTTTTCGAACTGCTCTCTAGCGAGCCGATGATCAGCCGCGACAATCTGGACTCCATGAAGGTGGATAATGTTGTCGATCCGGCTATTCAAGCCACCACTGCCGCCGCTTTAGGGATTAAACTAACGCCACTTGAGGCGATCGCGCCGCGTTACTTGTTCTCGGCGGAGCGCTTCGATGACTTCCGCACCCGCGCCGGGAGGTGAATAAGCAGCCTGCGTTGGAAGGCAGGCTACGTCGCGCGTTATCATTTGCAAACCATCTTCGCGACTGACCGATCACACATGCAAACAACCCAACTTGACCCCACCCTGACCCAGACGCTCGACGACGCCAAAAAATCCGGCCTGACCCTCGTCATCGGCAACAAGAACTATTCATCCTGGTCGATGCGGCCGTGGGTGGCCATGACCGCTTTCGGCATCCCCTTCCACGAAGTGCGCCTGCTGCTCGACCAGCCCGACACCTCCAGCCGCATCGCCGAATATTCGGCGGCCGGCCGGGTGCCGGTGCTGATCGCCGGCGACATCACGGTCTGGGACAGCCTGGCCATCTGCGAATACCTGGCCGAGCAGTTCCAGGAAAAGCACATGTGGCCGCAGGACGTGGCCGCGCGCGCGTTGGCGCGCTCGGTCACGGCCGAAATGCACTCCGGCTTTACGGGCCTGCGCAGCGCCATGTCGATGAACATCCGCATGCACCTGCCCGGGCGCGGGCGCACGCCGGACGCGCAGGGCGACATCGGGCGCATCAGCGAGATCTGGGAAGAGTGCCTGTCGCGCTTTGGCCACCACCAGTTCCTGTTCGGCGACTTTTCGATCGCGGACGCGTTTTTCGCGCCGGTCGTGATGCGTTTTCGCACCTACGGCGTGGCGCTCGCGCCCGCGCTGCAGGCTTACTGCGACCGCATGCAGGCCCATCCCGCCGTGGCGCGCTGGGTCAGCGAAGCGCTGGCCGAAACCGAAACGGCGCCCCGGCACGACGACGAAATCCGCGGCAAGCCGTGACGCCAAGGTCAGGCAAGGTGAAGTGAGATGACATGATGAAGTCCTACATCGTGGGCGGCGCGGTGCGTGACGCGCTGCTCGGCATGCCGGTCCAGGACCGCGACTGGGTGGTGGTGGGCGCCACGCCCGAGGATATGCTGGCGCAGGGCTTTCGCCCGGTAGGCAAGGACTTTCCCGTCTTTTTGCATCCCGAAACGCAGGAAGAATACGCGCTGGCGCGCACCGAGCGCAAGACCGCGCCCGGCTACCGCGGCTTTGTGTTCCACACTTCGCCCGACGTCAAGCTCGAGGACGACCTGGTGCGGCGCGACCTGACCATCAATGCCATGGCGCGCGGGGCCGACGGCAGCATCGTCGACCCCTTCGGCGGCCAGCGCGATATCGCCGACAAGGTGTTTCGCCACGTCTCGGACGCCTTTCTCGAAGACCCGGTGCGCATCTTGCGCCTGGCGCGCTTTGCCGCGCGCTTCCCCGATTTTTCGGTCGCGCCCGAGACCAATGCTTTGATGCGCAAGATGGTCGAGCAGGGCGAAGTCGACGCGCTGGTGCCCGAACGCGTGTGGCAGGAAGTGGCGCGCGGCCTGATGGAGCAGCAACCGTCGCGCATGCTGACCGTGCTGCGCGACTGCGGCGCGCTGGCGCGCATCATGCCCGAACTGGACGTGCTGTGGGGCGTGCCGCAGCCGCCGGCGCACCATCCGGAAGTGGACACGGGCGTCCACATGGAGCTGGTGATCGACTACGCCGCCGAGCGCCGCTTCGAGCTGTGCGTGCGCTTTGCCGCGCTGATGCACGACCTGGGCAAGGGCGCCACCCCTCCCGCGACGTGGCCGCGCCACCACGGGCACGAACAACTTGGGCTGGCGCTGATCGACGCCCTGTGCGCGCGCCTGAAAGTGCCCAATGAATGCCGCGAGCTGGCCATCATGACGGCGCGCGAGCACGGCAACGTCAGCCGCGCCGAAGTTTTGCGCGCCAATACGCTCGTCACCCTGTTCGAACGCTGCGACGCGTTTCGCAAACCGCAGCGCTTCGCGCAAATGCTGCTGGCGGCCGAATGCGATTCACGCGGGCGCGGCGGCGAGGCAGACGACTTTCGCACCCGGCCCTGGCCGCACGGACCGTATCTGCAGGGTGCGCTGGACGCGGCGCGCGCAGTCAACGCCGGCGAGGTGGCGGCGCGCTGCGGCGATAACAAGGGCAATATCGCGCAGGCAGTGCACGTGGCGCGCGTCTCGGCGGTCAAGGCCTTGCTGCGCGAGAGCGATGCCGGGCAATGAGGGGCGCATCAACCAAAACGACAACTGAGTTGTCGCACTGACCACGCGCTCTGGCGTATTTTTGTTCCGCGCGGCAATAAAATCCGCAAGCTGCTATCCTGAGCGCTGACTGTTTGCCATGGAAGGCGATTGCATGTCGTCCACCTTGCGTTTCGCACTATGCATTCTGGGCAGGCTCGGGTTGTTCGGTATGCTGGCCACCGGCGAGGCGCTCGCCCAGCCCCTGCTGGGCGAACCGATCCGGCCGTTGCCGCAGGCGAGCGGCGCCAATCCGGCCCGCGCCGCGCTCGGGCGCGCGCTGTTTTACGACCTGCGCCTTTCGCGCGACAATAACCAGAGCTGCGCCAGTTGCCACCAGCTTCATCGGGGCGGTGCCGATACGCGCGCGCTGTCGCTGGGCGCCGGGGGCGTGGCCAACCGCTTCAATACGCCCACCGTCTACAACAGCACCTTCAACTTCCGCCAGACCTGGACCGGGCGCCATAACACCATCGATGGCTTGCTCGAGCACGTGATCAGCCGGCCCACCGGGCTGGCCTCGAGCTGGGTCATGGTCGCCTCGCGCCTGACCGGCGACGAGGCGATGACGAAGCAGTTCCAGGCCGTGTACGGGGCCGAGGCGAAGGCCGAAAACCTCAAGGACGCGCTCGGGCACTACCTCAAGTCCTTGAACACGCCGTCGCGCTTTGACCGCTACCTGCGTGGCGAGCGGGCCGCCATCTCGGTCGACGAAAAGAACGGCTACGCGAAATTCAAGAGTTTTGGCTGCGTCAGCTGCCACCAGGGCATCAACGTGGGCGGCAATATGTACCAGCGTTTCGGCGCCATGCGCGAGCCGGCCGCGGGCGCGCTCATCGCCGCCGACCAGGGACGGTTCGAACTGACCGGGCGCGAGGCGGACCGCCGCATGCTGCGCGTACCCAGCCTGCGCAACGTGGCGCTGACGGCACCGTACTTCCACAACGGTTCGGTGGCCACGCTCGACGAAGCGGTCGACGCCATGTTCAAGTACCAGCTCGGGCGCGATGCCTCAAGCGCCGACAAGGCGCTGATCGTCGCCTTCCTGAAAACGCTGAACGGCGAAGTTCTGCCCCCGCGTGGAGCTGCGCCGTGAGAACCGGCCGGCGCATCGCCGTCATTGCCCTTTTGGTGACACTGTCGGTTACGCTGGGCTACCTGTTCAACCGCACCCGGGCCATCGACATCGACGCCCAGAATCGCGTGACGCTCGAATTGCGCGAGCTTGAAAAACTCGACGCCGGCTGGAACGTCGACATTTTGCGCTCGCACATCGGTCTTAATTCCGACTACGATCCCTTGACCGCACCGCTGGCGCGCATGCACCAGTTGCAGGAGCAGATCGCGCAAGCGCTGCCGATGACGCATGGCGCCGAGGCGGGCGTGGTCTACCAGGAGCTGGTGCGCGCGATGCAGGAAAAGGAGGACCTGGTCGAGCAGTTCAAGAGCCAGAACGCGGTGCTGCGCAATTCGCTGGTCTTCGTGCCGCCCGCGATCACCATTCTCAAGACTGAAATAAGCGGCTTCGAGTCGGCGCTGGTGCCGGCACGCACGGTGCTGGCATTGGACGCCGCGCTCAATACGCTGTTGACCGACGTGCTGCGCTTTAACCTGGTGCCCGACCCGCCGCTCGGCCAGCGCATCGATCGCAATATCGGCGCCATGCTGGTGCTGCGCGCCTGGTTTTCGCCCACGGTGCGCGAGCGGGTCGACGAACTGGCCGGCCATGCGCGCGCCATCCTGCGCTACCGCGAGCTCGAGAATAACCTGGAACGCCAGATCGACAACACCGCCAGCGCCGAAACCATGGAACGCCTGGCGACGCTGTTCGACAAGTCGTTCGACCAGGTGCAGCTGGAACGCCAGCGCTACCGCGGCTACCTGTTCGCCTATTCGGGCCTGCTGCTGTTGCTGCTGGTTTTTTTTGCGCGCCGGCTGCGGCGCAGCTACGTGATCATCAACAGCGTGAACCGCGACTTGAAAAAGGCGAATGAAACGCTGGAGCTGCGCGTGGCCGAGCGCACCGCCGCGCTGGAAAGCAAGACCGAGCAACTGGAAAAGCTGGCCATGTACGACACGCTCACGGGCTTGATCAACTATGGCCAGTTCACGCAACTGCTGGACCGGGCGCTGCTGCGGGCGGCGCGCCGCAACGGCAGCGTGGTCGTCATGTTCATCGACCTCGATGGCTTCAAGGCCGTCAACGACACCTTCGGCCACGCCACCGGCAACGTGGTGCTGCAGGAAGTGGCGCGCCGGGTGCAGGACAAGCTGCGCAAGGAAGACGTGCTGGCGCGCCTGGGCGGCGACGAATTCGTGATCCTGCTTGAAGAAGTGCGCGACCGCGACGGCGCCGAGCGCGTGGGCCAGCTGGCGCTGGACCAGATCCGCGGCATTGGCAACGCCGCCGGGCACCCGGTGACCATTTCGGCCAGCATCGGCATCTCCAGCGCGCACGGGCCGCGTGGCCTGGCGCGCGGCGCGCAAGCTTTGCTGGCCGACGCCGACCAGGCCATGTACCTGGCCAAGCAGGAAGGAAAAAACCGGATGTGCGTGAGCGTGCAGGCGCGCTGGAACGAACGGCTGGCCGACACCGACGCCTTGCCAAGCTGAATTCACTAGAGCCCGTATTCCAAAACGTCCCTGCTATTACGCTACAATGAATCAATTGGTGCGATGCACAATAGCAGGAGGGTAACATGTTCAAAATGTCATTGCCGGTGCAAGTGAACCGCTTCATGGGCAGGCCGGACGGCGGGGGTAAGCGGCGCGCGGTGCTGGTCAAGCAGCTTGAAGAACGCGACCGGCGCCGCATGTCGAAGCACTTTCTGGGTCTGGCCGACAGTGACCGCTTACTGCGTTTTGGCAGTCAGTTGCCTGACGAGCTGGTGCAGTCGTACGTGGATCGCATCGATTTCGCGCGCGACACGGTCTACGGCGTGTACAACCGCGTGTTCAAGCTGGTGGCCGTCGGGCACTTGGCATTTGCCCCCAAGGAACAAGTGCTGGCCGGCGGCGCCCACACGAGCAAGGCCCGGATTGCCGAGTTTGGCGTGTCGGTGTCGGCCTCGGCGCGCGGGATGGGGATCGGGTCCAAGCTGTTCCAGCGGGCGGCGATTCATTGCCGCAATTCGGATGTGGATACCTTGTATATGCATTGTTTGTCGTCGAACCAGACGATGATGCATATCGCCAAGAAAGCCGGAATGGAAATCCAGCGCGACCGGGGCGAGGCGGATGCCTACCTGCGTTTGCTGCCGGCCAATCCGGGTACCATGCTGCAGGAAGCGATCGAGGAGCAGGTGGCCACGATTGATTACAACCTGAAGGCGAACAAGCGCTTTGCGCTGAAGTTTTTCGGGATGGGGCGGTAACCATTACATCGCCCTCGCGCACGCGGGGGCGGTGTGACGGATTGATGGAGCGATGGAACGTAGGTCGGATAAGCGTCAGCGCAATCCGACATGCGTCAACGTGACGCCTGTCGGATTGCGCTGACGCTTATCCGACCTACATTTCGACGTCCTCACGCTTATCCGACCTACGTTTCGACGTCCTCACGGCAGCACTGTCACATCAGCGGCAGCGCCGTCGTATCCTTGATCCTTTGCAGCGCAAAACTCGACTTCACATCGGCCACCGCCGGATGGCTCAGCAAGGTCTGCATCATGAACCGCGAAAAGTGGTCCATGTCTTCCACGTGCACCCTGAGCAGATAATCCATTTCGCCCGTCATCGCATAACAGGCCACCACTTCCGGCCAGTTCGCCACTGACGAGGCAAAGTCCGCATGCGGCGAACTGGTGGCGCGGCGCGCGCCGGCCGCATTGCTCGACGCTTCGCTGTGCTTTTCCAGCCGAACGTTCACATACGCCAGCAGCCCGAGCCCGATCTGCGCCGGATCGAGCAGCGCCACGTACTGGCGAATCACGCCCGCTTCTTCAAGCCGCTTGATGCGCCGTAGGCACGGCGACGGCGACAGGCTCACCCGGTCCGCCACGTCCTGGTTCGACAGCCGGCCGTCCTGCTGCAAAATTGCAAGAATTTTGCGATCTGTTTTATCCAGCTCAATTTTTGACATCATCTCTCCAAATTCTCATTTCTGACGCAATTATATTGCTCAAATTGCGCCGGCGTGGGCATGGTTTGAAATTTAATGCCGGGGCCTCCAGACTATACTGTGCCCTAATAAAATGAGGAGACTGTGATGCAATTTACGCCTTGGGACAACCCGATGGGGACCGATGGATTCGAGTTTGTCGAGTACGCCGCGCCCGATCCAAAAGCGCTTGGCGCGCTGTTCGAACAGATGGGTTTTACCGCCATCGCCCGCCACCGTCACAAGGACGTGACCCTGTACCGCCAGGGAGACATCAACTTCATCATCAACGCAGAAAAAGACTCGTTCGCGCAGCGCTTCGCGCGCACGCACGGCCCGTCGGTGTGCGCCATTGCGATCCGCGTCGAAGACGCCGCCTTTGCCTACCAGCGCGCGCTGGAACTGGGCGCCTGGGGCTTTGACAACAAGACCGGCCCGATGGAGCTGAACATCCCGGCCATCAAGGGCGTAGGCGACTCGCTGCTGTATTTCGTGGACCGCTGGCGCGGCAAGGGCGCCAACCCGGGCGCGGGTTCCGCAACCATCGGCACCATCGGCGACATCTCCATCTATGACGTCGACTTTGTCGCCATTCCGGGCGCAGTCGCCAACCCGGTCGGCAACGGCCTGACCTACATCGACCATTTGACCCACAATGTGCACCGCGGGCGCATGAAGGAATGGGCCGAGTTCTACGAGAACCTGTTCAACTTCCGCGAAGTGCGCTACTTCGATATCGAAGGCAAGCTGACGGGCCTCAAATCGAAGGCGATGACGTCCCCATGCGGCAAAATCCGCATCCCGATCAACGAGTCGTCCGACGACAAGTCGCAGATCGCCGAATACCTCGACGAGTACCACGGCGAAGGCATCCAGCACATTGCGCTCGGTACCGACAACATCTACCAGTCGGTCCAGCAGCTGCGCGACACCGGCATCGTGTTCCAGGATACGATCGAAACCTACTATGAGTTGATCAACCGCCGCCTGCCCGGTCACGGCGAAAACCTCGACGAGCTGCGCCGCCTGCGCATCCTGGTCGATGGCCACAGCAGCGACACCGAACGCGAACTGCTGCTGCAGATCTTTACCCAGACCGTGATTGGACCGATCTTCTACGAGATCATCCAGCGCAAGGGTGACCAGGGTTTCGGCGAAGGCAATTTCCGCGCACTGTTCGAGTCGATTGAACTGGACCAGATCAAGCGCGGCGTGCTGGTAGACACTGCAACAGAGAACACCACAAAAACAGCTGCCTGAGCGGCAGCACCGGAGACAAGACATGAACGCACCTCTCGACCCGTCCAAGCTGCAAGCCGAGCCTGAACACGCCATTTCGCTCGACGACAAATGGACCCTGGAGCGCGGCCGCGCCTTCATGACCGGCACCCAGGCGCTGATCCGCCTGCCGATGATGCAGCGCGAACGCGACCTGGCCGCCGGCCTGAATACCGCCGGCTACATCACCGGCTACCGCGGCTCGCCTGTCACGTCGGTCGACATGACGGCGGTGAAGGCGAAAAAATTCCTGGACGCGCACCACGTCAAGTTCCATCCCGGGATCAACGAAGACCTGGCCGCCACCGCCGTCTGGGGCACCCAGCAAACCAACCTGTTTGAAGACGCCAAATACGATGGCGTGTTCGGCATGTGGTACGGTAAAGGCCCGGGCGTGGACCGGTGCGGCGACGTCTTCAAGCACGCCAACAATGCCGGCAGCGCCAAGTTCGGTGGCGTGCTGGTGCTGGCTGGCGACGACCATGCCGCGAAGTCCTCGTCCACCGCGCACCAGTCCGACCATATCCTGAACGCCTGCGGCATTC
The DNA here is from genome assembly GCF_049896185.1 of Massilia sp. TSP1-1-2. Classification (NCBI taxonomy): domain Bacteria; kingdom Pseudomonadati; phylum Pseudomonadota; class Betaproteobacteria; order Burkholderiales; family Oxalobacteraceae; genus Massilia; species Massilia sp. TSP1-1-2. Next base: position 121,727 of record NZ_JAFCTU010000003.1, on the reverse strand, counting down.
CCGTGCTGTACCCGGCGTCGGTGCAGGAATACATCGACTATGGTCTGCACGCGTGGGCCATGAGCCGCTACACGGGATTGTGGGTCTCGATGAAGTGCGTGACCGACATCATCGAGTCCGGCGCCGTGGTCGACTTTGACCCGGACCGCGTCAAGATCGAACTGCCGACCGACTTCGTGCTGCCGGAAGGGGGCCTGAATATCCGCTGGCCCGACACCGTGCTCGATATGGAAGTGCGGATGAACAGCTTCAAGTGGTACGCCGCCCTGGCGTATGCGCGCGTGAACAAGCTGAACAAAATCATCTGGGACAGCCCGAAGCCGAAGATCGGCATCATCACCGCCGGCAAGTCCTACCTGGACACGCGCCAGGCGCTGGCCGACCTTGGCATCGACGAGCAGGACGCGGCCGACATCGGCATCCGCCTGTACAAGATCGGCATGACCTGGCCGCTGGAATCGGAAGGCGTGCACGAATTTGCCAAGGGCCTGGACGAAATCCTGGTGGTCGAAGAAAAGCGCCAGATCCTCGAATACGCGCTCAAGGAAGAGCTGTACAACCTGCCGGACGGGCAGCGTCCGCGTGTGGTTGGCAAGTTTGACGACACGGGCGAATGGGCCAACAAGGGCGGCACCGGCCACGGCGACTGGCTGCTGCCGGCCACCTATGAATTGAACCCGGCCCTGATCGCGCGCGCAATTGCCAGCCGCATCTCGCACTACTGCGCCGGCCACCCGGTCGAGCAGCGCGTGAAAGAACGCATCGCGTTTTTGGAAGCCAAGGAGCTGGTGCTGAAAAGTTCGAGCCTCAAGCCGAACCCCGAGACCGACCGCACGCCGTACTTTTGCTCCGGCTGCCCGCACAATTCGTCGACCAAGGTGCCGGAAGGCTCGCGCGCGCTGGCCGGCATCGGCTGCCACTACATGGTGCTGTGGATGGACCGCGAAACGTCGACCTTCACCCACATGGGCGCCGAAGGCGTCACCTGGGTCGGCCAGGCCCCGTTCACCGACGAAAAACACGTGTTCACCAACCTGGGGGATGGCACTTACTTCCACTCGGGTTTGCTGGCGATCCGCGCGGCGGTGGCGGCCAAGGTCAACATCACCTACAAGATTTTGTTTAACGACGCTGTCGCCATGACCGGCGGCCAGGTGTTCGACGGTCCGCTTGACCCGGGCATGATCAGCCGCCAGATCGCCGCCGAAAACGTGGGTCCGATCATCGTCGTCACCGACGAACCGGACAAATACCCGGACGACTATAACTGGGCGCCGGGCGTGACGGTGCGTCACCGCTCCGAACTGATGGAAGTGCAGCGCGAACTGCGCGAATGCCCGGGCGTGTCGGCGATGATCTACGACCAGACCTGCGCGTCTGAAAAACGGCGCCGCCGGAAGCGCAAGGAATACCCGGACCCAGCCAAGCGCGCCGTCATCAACGAGGCCGTGTGCGAAGGCTGCGGCGACTGCTCGGTGCAATCGAACTGCCTCTCGGTGGAGCCGCTGGAAACGGAACTGGGGCGCAAGCGCCAGATCAACCAGTCGTCCTGCAACAAGGACTTTTCGTGCGTGACCGGTTTTTGCCCGTCGTTCGTGACGGTTGAAGGCGGGGCGCTCAAGAAGCCGAAAAAGGCTGCGAATACCGAGGCTGCGCCGCCGGTGCTGCCAACGCCTGCGCTCAAGAGCACGGCTGAGCCGTACGGCATCCTGATCACCGGTATCGGCGGCACCGGTGTGGTCACCGTCGGCCAGATCCTGGCGATGGCCGCCCACGTCGAAGGCAAGGGCGCGATCGTGCTCGACATGAGCGGTCTGGCCCAAAAGGGCGGCCCGGTCATGTCGCACGTGCGCCTGGCCGACAAGCAGTCGGACCTGCATTCGACCCGCGTGGGCACCGGCAGCGCCAACCTGGTCATCGGCTGCGACCTGATCGTCACCGCCAGCCGCGACGCCTTGTCGCGCATGGGCGACGGGCGCACCTACGCGGCCATCAATTCCACCGGTTCCTCGACCGCTGCTTTTGTGAAGAACCCGAACTGGCAGTTCCCGGGCGCCTCGTCGCAAGCGGAAATCGTCAAGGCCTGCGGTGCTGAACTGGTGGACTTTGTCGACGCCGGCCAGATTGCCACCGCGCTGATGGGCGACTCGATCGCCACCAATATGTTCATGCTCGGGTATGCGTGGCAAAAAGGGCAGGTGCCGTTGACGGAAGCGTCGATCCTGCGCGCCATTGAGCTCAACAACGTGTCGGTCGCCTTCAACAAGACGGCGTTCAACTGGGGCCGTACGGCCGCGCACGACCTGGCGTCGCTGGTCAAGATGACGACGCCGGCCAAGGTGATCGAATTCAAGCGCACGCAGACGCTGGACGACATCATCAAAAAGCGCGTGGAACTGCTCACTGCATTCCAGGACGGCGCTTACGCCAACCAGTACAAGGTGTTTGTCGACCAGGTGCGCGCCAAGGAAGCCACGTTGGGCGGCGGCACGCGCCTGACCGAAGCGGTGGCGCGTTACTACTACAAGCTGATGGCGTACAAGGACGAATATGAAGTTGCGCGCCTGTACACCACCGGCGCGTTTGCCGAAAAGATTGCCAACATGTTCGAAGGCGACTACACTATAAAGTTCCATCTTGCGCCGCCGATGTTCTCCAAAACCGACGCCGAAGGGCATTTGGTCAAGAAGGAGTTCGGACCGTGGATGATGAAGGCGTTCGGCGTGCTGGCCAAGTTCAAGGGTCTGCGCGGCGGCGTGTTCGACGTGTTTGGCTACACGGCCGAGCGCAAGATGGAGCGTGCGCTGATCAAGGAGTATCAGGCGACCGTGGGTGCTTTGCTGGCTAAACTGAATGCGGACAATTTGTCGCAGGCTGTGGCCATTGCCAGCATTCCGGAAGATATCCGCGGTTACGGGCACGTGAAGGAGCGTCATCTGAAGGCGGCCAAGTCGAAGGAAGCGAGCTTGCTGGCCAATTTTGGCGCACCAAGCGGAGAACACCGGGCCGCGTAAGTAGTAACGTAGGGCGCGTAAGTAGTAACGTAGGGCGGAAAAGCGTTAGCGCATTCCCGCCCTACGTTTTTTGTGGCGCTAACTTTTACGGAGACAATATGAATCAAGTTGCCAAGGGCACGTTCGACCTCGTCATGGTCCCGCCCCCAGCAGGCGAGGGGGCAGGCCGCCTTGCGGTCGGGCGCATGCTGATGGACAAGCAGTACAGCGGCGACTTTACCGGCACCGGCCAGGGCGAGATGCTCTCGGCCGGCAACCCAGCCGCCGGCTCGGCCGGCTACGTGGCCATCGAACACGTCACCGGCAGCCTGCACGGGCGCAGCGGCAGTTTCGCACTACAGCACAACGGCACCATGCACAACGGCGCCAGCCACCTGGCCATCGCCATCGTTCCCGGCTCCGGCACGGGCGACCTGTTCGGCATCGAGGGCAAGCTCAAGATCGAAATCGTCGAACGCAAGCATTTCTACGAGATCGACTACACGCTCGATTGAATGTTCGATTGACTGTTCGATTGATGGCTCGATTGATTGCTCGATTAAGCAGCGCTCACTTCAAAATCGCGGCCAGCACCATCACCAGCCCGGCCAGCGACACGCCCCACGCCAGGGAGCGCACCACCGGCACGCCAAACGCGTACAGCGGCACATACAGTACGCGCGCGCCCAGGTAAGCGTAGCAGCCCCACAAGGTCAGCTCGCCTTCGCGCCCGCCCACATGCGCGATCAGTACCGCCGCGGCAAACAGCGGCAGCGTTTCAAACAGGTTGGCCTGGGCGCGCTGCATGCGCGCCGTGACCGGGCGCGGTGGCGGGGCCGCCGCGTCGCGCGGTCCCATGTTGTAAGTCAGGCCTGTTTCGGCCGTGCGCAGCGTCGCCACCAGCATAATCTGCACCAGCGCCAGCACCAGGGTCCATCCCAGGATCATCAGTTCGGTTGTCAGCGTCATTGTCGTCATCATTGTCATCCTCGTTGTCATGTCAGGCATTGCGTCCGGCGGACCGGCACAGGATAGCAAAGATGTCGCAATATTCACGGTAAAAGCCGACTATAATTTCTGGTCAGCTGTGCGTACCGCGCATGGCGATCCTTTCTTGCCGGAGCCTTACCGATGATCCGTTCTGCGTTGCTGCTTGCCCTGCTGGGCGCCGTTCCCCTTTCCCATGCCGCGCCCGACCTCAAGACGGTCGCCGAGCGTTCCGCGTTCGTGCAGACCGGCCGCTACGACGAAGTCATCAAGCTGTGCGCCGCGTTCCAGGTGGCCTATCCCAAGGCCGTGCGCTGTATCGACTTTGGCACCACGCCCGAAGGGCGACCCATGAAGGCGCTGGTGGTCACCCGCACCGGCGCCATGACGGCGCAGGCGGCGGCCAAACGAGCCTTGCCGGTGGTGCTGGTGCAAGGCGGCATTCACGCCGGCGAGATCGACGGCAAGGATGCCGGCTTTCTGGCGCTGCGCGAAGTGCTCGAAAACCGCGCCGCGCCCGGCGCGCTGGACAAGCAGGTGCTGCTTTTTGTCCCGGTCTTTAACATCGACGGCCACGAGCGCTTCAAGAAGTGGAATCGCCCTAACCAGCGCGGCCCTGTCGAAATTGGCTGGCGCACCACGGCCCAGAACTTCAACCTGAACCGCGACTACGCCAAGGCCGACTCACCCGAGATGCAAGCGATGCTCAACCTGGTCAACGCCTGGGACCCGCTGGCCTACATCGACCTGCACGTGACCGACGGCGCCAAGTTCGAGCACGACGTCTCGATCCAGGTCGAGCCCGTGCATTCGGCCGACAGCGAGCTGCGCCAGATCGGACTGGCCCTGCGCAGCGGCGTGCTGGCCGATATTACGGCGCAAGGCTCGATGCCGCAGCCGTTTTACATGTCCTTTGTCGACACCGACAATCCAGCGTCGGGCTTTGCCGACGGCGTGTCGGACCCGCGTTTTTCGACCGGCTACTTCCCATTGCGCAACCGATTGGCCATGCTGGTTGAGACCCACTCCTGGAAGGATTACGCCACGCGCGTGCGCGTCACGCGCAACGCGGTGGTGGCTATCCTGGCGCAGGTGGCCGAGCACGGCACCGCATGGCGCCAAGCCACGCTGCAGGCCGACGCGCGCGCGGCGAAGCTGGCCGGGGCCGACCTGCCGCTGACCTACAAGACGACCGACAAGGTGCGCATGATCGACTTTCGCGGCTATGCCTACAGCCGCACCCCGTCCGAAGTATCGGGCCAGCTGATGACGCGCTACGACGAGACGCGCCCGCAAATCTGGCGCGTGCCGGTGCGCGACGAGATCGTGCCTGACGCGATGGCGCGCGCGCCCCTGGCCGGTTACGTGGTGCCGCCGGCGCAGGCGGCGATGGTGGCCGCCAAGCTCAAGCTGCACGGCATCAGCTTTCGCACGCTGGCCGCAAGCAAGGACAGTTTCGCCGTCGAGACCTTCCGCGCCGAGAAAGCCACCTTTGGCGCCGGCTCGGTCGAATCGCACCAGCGCCTGGCCCTGGCGGGCCAATGGAAGGCCGAACCGCGCACGCTGGCCAAAGGCTCGCTGTTTGTACCGATCGGCCAGCCCAAGGCACGCCTGGTGCTGGCGCTGTTCGAACCGCTGGCGCCCGATTCAATGGTGGCGTGGGGCAACTTTAACAATGCCTTCGAGCGCAAGGAATACATGGAAGATTATGTGGCCGAGGACGTCGCGCGCGCGATGCTGGCGGCCGACCCGGCGCTGGCGGCGCGCTTTCAGTCCCGGCTCGATACCGACCCGGCGTTTGCAAAAAGCGCTGCGGCGCGGCTGGAATTTTTTGCCAAACTTCACGAATCGTGGGATGAACGCTACAGTTTATATCCGGTCATGCGCACCGCCGTGGCGCCTTGACGCCCCGCAATAGTGCAAAAATCGAGGTAAACCTCTACCGGAATTAACTCAAGGCAATATTTCTTTGTATGGTATCTGTGTAATAATGTGGACCCTCGGTCGATGCGTGGCATTGACCAGTCCATTTAATTATTCAAAAGGAACATCATGTTCAAGAAAATCGTTATCGCTTCGGCGCTGGCACTGATGGCTTCGGCGTCGTTTGCTCAAACCGCTCCTTCGGTCTACGCTGGCGGCCAGATCAATAGCACCAAGGTCGACGGTTACGACCGTGAAACCGGCGCTGGCCTGTTTCTTGGTTATCAGTTCAACGAAACCTACGGTCTGGAAGTGGGCTATGCCCGCCTGGCCGACTTTGATGCCGCTCCTGGTGTCAACGTCAAGCTGAACCAGATGTCCTTGTCGGGTATTGCTACTCTGCCACTGAGCAACGGTTTCAACGTGTTCGGCCGTCTGGGCTACAACCGCATCGACGCCAAGGCTAGTGGAAGCAGCCGCAGCGCTACGGAAGATACCTCCGGCGCGCTGTATGGCATCGGTCTGGGCTACAACTTCAGCCCAACCATTGCTGGTCGCGTTGAATTCCAGAAAGCAAGCAGCGATTCGACCAGCGCAGTTGCTGCGATCGTGTTCAAGTTCTAATTGCTTGATGCCTGTAAAAAAACCCGCTTCGGCGGGTTTTTTTACGTCAGTAACAAGCGGTGTAAGGGCTACCTGGCCGACCCAGCTTAACGCACGCCGACCGGCCAAGTGGCAAACGCCAGCGCGCCCTACGCGATGTCGAAACGGTCGAGATTCATCACCTTTGTCCACGCAGCGGCAAAGTCATGGACGAACTTTTTCTCGGCATTGCTAGCTGCGTACACTTCCGCGATGGCGCGCAACTGCGCGTTCGAGCCAAAAACCAGGTCGATCCGCGTTGCCGTCCAGCGCGCTTCGCCCGTCTTGCGGTCGCGCCCTGCGAACTGCTCGCCTGCGGCCGAGACAGCGCTCCACTCGGTGCGCATGTCCAGCAGGTTGACAAAGAAGTCATTGCTCAAGGTGCCCGGCCGGTTGGTGAACACGCCCTCGGTTTTGTGGCCGACATTGGCGCCCAGCACCCGTAGACCGCCGACAAGGACCGTCATTTCCGGACCCGTCAAGGTCAGCAGTTGGGCGCGGTCAATCAACAAGGCTTCCGCCGGTACGCTATAGCGCGTCTTTTGGTAATTCCGGAAACCATCGGCGATCGGTTCGAGTGGATTGAACGAGGCAACATCGGTCTGCTCCTGCGAGGCGTCCATCCGGCCGGGAGCGAACGCGATGCCAAGCACGTGGCCGGCATGCTGCGCTGCCAGCTCCACGCCTGCGTTACCGGCCAGTACGATCAAGTCTGCCAACGACAGCTTCTTGCCACCCGTCTGTGCGGCGTTGAAATCGGCGCGGATCTGCTCCAGCCCCTGCAATACGGTGGCCAGTTGTTCTGGCTGGTTGACGGCCCAGTCTTTTTGGGGCGCCAGGCGAAGCCGCGCGCCGTTCGCGCCACCGCGTTTGTCCGAGCCCCGGAAGGTGGACGCCGACGCCCATGCCGTCGAAACCAACTGGGACACCGTCAAGCCCGATGCCAGCACGGTTTGCTTCAAGGCCGCGATGTCGGCTTCGTCGACGAGCGCGTGGTCGAGTGCAGGGATCAGGTCCTGCCAGATGAGTTCTTCCGCCGGCACCTCGGGGCCGAGATAGCGCGTGCGTGGCCCCATGTCGCGGTGGGTCAGCTTGAACCAGGCGCGCGCAAAGGCGTCGGCAAACTGGTCGGGGTTGTCCAGAAAGCGGCGCGAAATCAATGCATAGGCCGGGTCCACGCGCAAAGCGAGGTCGGTGGTGAGCATCGTCGGGCGGTGCCGCTTGGTCGGGTCATGTGCATCCGGGATCAGGCCTTCGCCGCCGATAGCTACCCACTGGTGCGCGCCAGCGGGGCTCTTGGTCAGTTCCCACTCGAAGCCAAACAGGTTTTCAAAAAAGTTGTTGCTCCACTGCGTAGGCGTCTTGGTCCAGGTTACTTCCAAACCGCTGGTGATGGTGTCGCCGCCCTTGCCGCTGCCAAAGCTGTTGCTCCAGCCAAAACCCTGGGCCGCGAGACCGGCTGCCTCAGGCTCATGCGAAACGTGCTCGGCGGGAGCCGCGCCATGGGTCTTGCCGAAGCTGTGTCCGCCGGCGATGAGGGCCACGGTCTCTTCATCATTCATGGCCATGCGCGCAAAGGTGTCACGAATGTCGAATGCCGACGCAAGCGGGTCCGGCTTGCCGTCCGGGCCTTCGGGGTTCACGTAGATTAAGCCCATCTGTACTGCAGCCAGTGGATTTTCCAGGTCGCGCGTGTGGGGCACTTCGCTGTCATCGTCCTTGACGAGTACGCCGTGCGCGTCCGCGCTTCCCGGGGAACCAGTCGCATAGCGTACGTCGCCGCCCAGCCATTTTGTCTCGCGACCCCAATAGACATCATGGTCCGGCTCCCACACATCCTGGCGCCCGCCGGCGAAGCCGAAGGTGGTAAAGCCCATGCTTTCCAAGGCGACGTTGCCGGTAAGTACAATCAAGTCTGCCCATGAAATCTTGTCACCGTATTGCTGCTTGATCGGCCACAGCAGGCGGCGTGCCTTGTCCAGGCTCACATTGTCCGGCCAGCTGTTCAGTGGCGCAAAGCGTTGCTGCCCGCGGCCAGCGCCACCCCGGCCATCGCCGATGCGGTAGGTGCCGGCACTGTGCCAGGCCATGCGCACGAACAGGCCGCCGTAGTGCCCGAAGTCCGCCGGCCACCAATCCTGGGAGTCGGTCATCAAGGCGGTGAGGTCTTTTTTCAGCGCCGCCAGGTCGAGGCTCTTGAACGCCTCGGCATAGTTGAATTGCCCGCCCATGGGGTCGGACTTGGCGGAGTGTTGATGCAGCAGATCAAGGCGCAATTGCTGCGGCCACCAGTCACGGTTGGTCGTTCCAACACCCGCTGCTGCACTGAAGGGGCATTTCGCTTGGGTCGTTTCGGTACTCATGTCGGACTCCGGTTTTCGCAATAAATTGCTAATGTAAATGGCAGGGGAAATCAGGTTGACTACACGCTCGTCTGGCGCGATCGATCACGATAAGAACTCATGCCCTGCTGGTTTTCGTGCATGGAAAAGTATGTGTGCTTGGCACAGCCTTTGGAGCATAGCGACATCCTCCCAATTGGCATAATTGATCATTCAAATATGCGGCATAGGTAATCGCTATCGTTGGGCGAAAGTCAGCGTGGTGTGCGCAAGCGGGTACCGCAAGTGGCGCAATTGCGGTACCTGCGATTGCGGCAACTTGAAGTGGCGGTGGCTTGAAATTGCTGGCTTAAACCTGCTGCAGCGAAATGGTTCCCATCACCGGCGTCGAGCATGGCTCTTCATCGAAGGCGATGTCGCCCAGCGGGCTGGCCACGCCATCGGCCTTCATATCCTTGAAGCCGAACATGTCGCGGTCCATCAGGTGCGACGGCACCACCGTCGACAGCGACGAGAAAATGCTCTCCACGCGGCCCGGGTGCTCGTTTTCCCACTTGCGCATCAAGGCCTTGATCTGCTTGCGCTGCAAATTTTCCTGGGAGCCGCACAGGTCGCACGGAATGATGGGGAACTGCTTGACCTCGGCGTAGCGGGTCGAATCTTCTTCCTTTACATACGCCATCGGGCGGATCACCATGTGCTTGCCATCGTCCGAGACCAGTTTGGCCGGCATGCCCTTGAGCTTGCCGCCGAAGAACATATTCAGGAAGAAGGTTTCAAGGATGTCGTCGCGGTGGTGGCCCAGCGCAATCTTGTTGCAGCCGAGCTCATCAGCCACGCGGTACAGGATGCCGCGCCGCAGGCGCGAGCACAGCGAACAGGTCGTCTTGCCTTCCGGGATCAGGCGCTTGACGATGCTGTAGGTATCCTGGTTTTCGATATGGAAAGGCACGCCCAGGCGGGTCAGGTAGGCCGGCAAGATATCGGCCGGGAAGTTCGGCTGCTTCTGGTCCAGGTTGACCGCGATCAGCTGGAAATTGATCGGCGCGCGCTCGCGCAGCGTCATCAAGATGTCGAGCAGCGCGTAGCTATCCTTGCCGCCGGACAGGCACACCATGATCTTGTCGCCGTCTTCGATCATGTTGAAGTCGCCGATCGCCTGGCCGACCAGGCGGCACAGGCGCTTGTGCAGCTTGTTGTTTTCGTAGGCGAGCTTGTCGTCGCTACGCTGCACTGCGCCCTGTGCCATCACAGCCGCCTCGCTCATGCTGCTTCCTTGATCTGGAATACTTCCACGCCCACGCCTTCGCAGTCCGGATAGACGTCCGGCTTCATGGTCGAGACCCGCACCGCGCGCACGTTCGGGTGGGCCAGCATCGCGCGCACCACGTCGTCACACAGCGTCTCTTGCAAATGCACGTGGCCTTGCGCCATGCGGTTGGCGATTGTCACGCGCATGAAGTCGTAATCGACCACTTCGTCCAGGTGGTCATCCTTGGGCGTGGACAGCGCCAGCGGGATGTACAGATCGACGTTGATCAGGACGCGCTGCTCGCCCTTTTTCTCAAAATCGTGCACGCCGATGTTGACCATCACTTCGTAGTTGCGCAAAAAGAGGCGGCGGCAGTCTTGCAGGCTTGGGTGGGTCAGTGCGGATAACATAATTTTCTTTCGTGTTGGTTTATTTGGTCAGGAACATCACGTCGCGCGGCAGCGGCATCAGGTGCTGGCCGCCGTCGACAAGGAGGGTGGTGCCGGTCACGGCGCGCGCGCCGGCCAGGTAGCAGACCGCGTCGACGATGTCTTGCGGATTGCTTGATTGGCCCAGCGGCGTGGCCTGGTGCGCCTTGTCAAAGCCGCCTTCGGTCTGCTCGCCCGACACCAGCGTCAGGCCGGGCGCCACGCCCACCACGCGTACGGTGGGCGCCAGTGCTTGCGCCAGCATCGTGGTGGCCGTGTGCAGCGCGGCCTTGGACAGGGTGTACGACAAAAAGTCGGGATTCATGTTGTACAGCTTTTGGTCGAGCAGGTTGATGACCACGGCCTGGCCGCCGCTTGGTGTGGCCGCGTGCAGCGCCTGCGCCAGCAAAATGGGCGCGCTGACGTTGGCCTGCATGTGCGCGGCCAGCAGCGCGGGCGAAAAATCGGCCGCGCTGTCGTACTCGAACTGGGAAGCGTTGTTCACCACGCAGAGCACCGGGCCCAGCGCGGCGCTCGCGCGCCCCAGCAGCGCGCGCACGGCGGTTTCGTCGCTCAGGTCGCACTGCACCAGCGCGGCGCGCCGGCCAAGCGCCTCGACGCCCGCCGCGGTGGCGCGCGCGTCCTCGTGCGAGGCGCGGTAGTGCACGGCCACGTCCCAGCCGGCCTTGGCCAGCCCGAGCGCGATGGCGCGCCCGATGCGCTTGCCGGCGCCGGTCACCAGCGCCACGCGCGCGTTTGCGATTGCTTGTTCGTCCGCTTGTTCGTCCGCTTTGTCGTGCATATTTTGTCGATGCGTCCCGTTGTGGCTACAATGCCGAAATGTCCTTAACCTTACCCGTCCCCGATAGCGACGCGCTGGCCGCGTCCCACGCCCTGCAGCACCAGATTGCCGCCGAAATTGCGCAGCACGATGGTCCCATGGGCGGCGCGATCCCGTTTTCCCGCTTCATGGAACTGGCGCTGTACGCGCCCAAGCTGGGCTACTACAGCGGTGGCGCCGCCAAGCTGGGCAAGGATGGCGATTTTACAACCGCGCCGGAGATATCATCCCTGTTCGGCGCCGCGCTCGCCCAGGTTGCAGCCCCTATTATCGCCCAAAGTTCACCCAATATCCTTGAATTCGGGGCCGGCACCGGGAAACTGGCGCGCGACGTGCTGACAGCCATGGCGCAGCAGGGCGTGCGGATCGACAGTTACGCCATCATCGAACTGTCGGGCGAACTGCGCGCGCGCCAGCAGGAAGCACTCCGCGATTTTCCGCAGGTGACGTGGCTGGACGACTTTCCGGCCGCGTTCAGCGGCGTGGTGCTGGCCAACGAGGTGCTCGACGCCATGCCGGTGCAACTGGTGCGCAAGGACGCCGACGGCTGGCGCGAACTGTACGTGACGGTCGAAGACGGGGCCTTTGCCTTTACGCCGCGCGCACCCGATGCGCAGCTGAAGCAGCGCATCCAGACCCAGATTCCCGATGGCGAATCCTTGATCGAAGGCTATCTGACCGAAGTGCATGCCGTTGGCTGCGGCTTCATGGCCACGCTCGCGCGCATGCTGGCGGCGGGCAAGGGCGCGGCGATCCTGGTCGACTACGGCTTTCCGGCGCACGAGTACTATCTCGACCAGCGCATCGGCGGCACGCTGATGTGCCACTACCGCCATCATTCGCATCCCGAACCGTTTTACCTGCCGGGGCTGCAGGACATCACTGCCCACGTCGACTTTACCGCCATGGCGCTGGCAGCGCAGGACGCCGGGGCCGACGTGCTGGCCTACATGAACCAGGCGTCGTTCCTGCTGGCGGCGGGCATTGGCGAGCTGCTGCTCAAGCTCGATCCGGCCGACCCCAAGCGCTACCTGCCGCAGGCGAGCGCCGTGCAAATGCTGGTGTCGCCGGCCGAAATGGGCGAGCTGTTCAAGGTGCTCGTCGTCGGGCATGGCGTGACTTTGCCTGCGGCCGTGATGGCGGCCGATCGCACCCACCGCCTGTAGACGGCGCGCTTACCGCTTACCGGGCGAGACGCTTCAGGTAGATGCTGTAAGCGACGCCGTGAATGTCGGGCGCATCCGCATGCCACGTGAAACCCATGCGCTGGTACATGGGCAGCGCAACGGACATCAGGGCGCTGGTGTGCAGCGCAAACACGGGCGCCTGGTCGCGCCTGGCGCAGTCGATGCAGGCGTGCGCCAGCGCCCGGCCAACGCCCAGGCCGCGTGCCTCGGGCGCCACCACCAGCATGCGCATGATCGGCCAGGCCGGATCGAAAAACGCGCTCTTGATCTGGTGCGGCCCGATGTACGCGACCGCGCCGACCAACTGCGCGTTGCGCTCGGCAATGATGATTTCGCCGTGCGCCGACAAGGCCGACATGGCGCCGATCTTGTTGTTGAAACCGGGCCAGTCGGAATATGCAGATTCAAATTGGGCAAATGCGCTCACGGCCAGGGCATTGATTGCCGCGGCATCGGCGGGAGCATAGGGGCGCAAATTGATCGTATCCATCTGCGCAGTATGGCCTTGATGGCGGGCTCGGGCAAATGCCGGTGCGTCGCCTGGCGAGCGCCGGTGTGGTATCGGCTATCATGAAGCCAACAAAACGTCCGCATTGCCCATCCATGGCTCGAATCCACACGCACTATGACAACCTGAAAGTGTCGCGCAAGGCGCCGCAGGAAGTCATTCGCGCGGCCTACAAGGCGCTGAGCCAGAAGTACCATCCGGACAAGAACCCGCACGACGAGAAGGCCGCGCGCATCATGGCGATCCTCAACAGCGCCTACGGTACGCTGGCCGACCCGGTGCGGCGTCATGAACACGACGAGTGGATCGCGGCCGAGGAATGGGAAATCGACTGGCTGGAAAGCACCCGCGCCGACGACGGGCGCGAGCTCGCGCACGGCGAGGGGGGCCAGTGGCGCCCGGAACTGATCGACGACGCCGTCACGCCGCGCCTGCGGCGCAATCCGCTCTGGTGGCTGTCGCTGGCGCTGTGCCTGGCGCTTGGCTGTGCGGCGGGGGTGTTGCTGATGATCCAATTGAAAGTGGCGCCGGTGCCGGCACTGGCGCCGGTGGTCAGCGTGGCCGCCGTGGCGCCGCCGCCGGTGGTGCCGGTTGACGACCCGCTGCACGATGGCTGGGCCGTGAGCCAGGCGCCGGTGCCTGACGCGGCCCGTTCGCCCGAGGTCCTGACGCTGGGCATCACCGAGCTGGTGATCCCCAAGCGCGCGCCCGACTGCGACATGGCATTGACCATGCTGGCCTCGCCCAATGGCGAGGCATGGCCGGCGCAGTCGGGTTATGTGGACGGCTTCCCGGTGGGGAACCAGGGCAAGGAGATGCAGATTGTGCTCGACAATGGGGCCAATTCCTCGCCCGTGCTGGTGAAGGTGTATGACCTGGAGCGGCGCTCGAATGTGCGGCACGTGTTTGTGCTGGCGAACCAGAGCATGACGGTGGAGAACCTGGCGGCGGGCAGGTATGAGGTGCGCTATCAGAATATCGCGGTTGGGGGCAGCAAGGAGGAGTGCTTGGTGCGCAGGGCGCCAGCGGTGGTGCGGGCGGAGCCTTGAGGGGGTATTGGCGGCTCTTGGCGGAATGCGCTTTTCCGCCCTACATGTATCGCTGACCGCTGACCGTAGGGCGGAAAAGGGCTAGCCCGCATTCCGCCATGAGCCGCCACTACCTATTCAAATTTTCCATTGACCGATCCCGCTCACGATGTTATTGGCGGCTCATGGCGGAATGCGCTGCGCTTTTCCGCCCTACATGTATCGCTGATCGCCATGCGCCGCCGTCAGGTATTCAAATTCTCGATCAGCCCCATCTCGCCCGACGACATCAGCTTGTCAATGTCCACCAAAATGAGCATCCGCTCATCGATCGTCCCCAGTCCGATCATGTAGTCCGAATTGAACGCGGCTCCCATCTCCGGCGCCGGCTTGATCTGGTCCGGCGTGAGCGTGGTGACGTCGGACACGCTGTCGACCACCATCCCCATGATGCGCCCGCCAATATTGAGGATGATGACCACGGTGAACTGGTCATACACGGGCGTGCCCAGGTTGAACTTGATCCGCATGTCGATGACGGGGATAATAATGCCGCGCAGGTTGATCACGCCCTTGATGAATTCCGGCGCGTTGGCAATGCGGGTGACCGCTTCGTAGCCGCGGATTTCCTGCACCTTCAAAATGTCGATGCCGTATTCTTCGGAGCCTAGCGTGAAGGCCAGAAATTCGCGCCCGGCCGCTTCCTTGCCGGCGCCGGCATGGGCGGACGTGTTGGACGATTGGGTGTAGCTCATGGCAGTGCTTCCTTATGATTAATGCAAGGCGGCGCGGGCCGTCCAGCCTTACCGGTCAAGCGTAGCAGAGTCCGTGAGCAATTACGAGTAACACTGTTGCCGTCTTGCAAAATAAGAATGACCGAGGCTGGACTTGGTTGCTACTTTGTTTATAATAAAAAATGGGTAATTGACGGTGCCGCTGCTGTCGGCGCCACAGGCCCGCAGGAAACGCCTTATCCGCATCGCGCCCACCGCCCCTTTGAGGAGCCCGTATGACCGACCAGAGCGCAGACGCCGACGACAACTGGCTGCTTGACGAAGATGACGAAGCCGAGGGCGCCGCCCAGGCTGCCATCGACCAGCGCCTGTGGCGCGTGCTGATCGTTGACGACGACGTCGACGTGCACGCCGTCACCCGGCTGGCGCTGCGCAACGTCAGTTTCAAGGGCCGCGAGCTGGAGCTGTTTTCGGCCTACAGCGGGGCGCAAGGCTTCCAGATCCTGCGCGATACGCCCGACATCGCGCTGGTGCTGCTCGACGTGGTGATGGAAACCGACGACGCCGGCCTGATCCTGGCGCGCCGCATCCGCGAAGAATTGTCGAACCAGATCGTGCGCGTGGTGCTGCGTACCGGCCAGCCCGGCCAGGCGCCCGAGCAGCGCGTGATCATCGAATACGACATCAACGACTACAAGGCCAAGACCGAGCTGACCACGCAAAAGCTGTTCACCACGGTAATCTCGGCGCTGCGCGCCTACGAGAGCTTGATGATGCTTGAGCGCAGCCGCATCGGCCTGGGCAAGATCCTGGCTGGCGCCACCAATCTGTACCAGATCCATTCGCTGCGCGAATTCGCCTCGGGCGTGCTGAACCAGGTCAGCGCGATTCTCGACGTGGGCGCCGACGGCGTGCTGTGCGTGATGTCGGCCGACGCCGGCGCGCCCACGGTGGTGGCGGCCACCGGCAATTACGCGCCGCTGGCCGAGAACGAGACCATGCCGCCCGACCATCCGCTGCTGCCGGCCATTCACAAGGCCTTCGCCGAAAAACACAGCCAGTTCGAGCATCCCGCCAACGTGCTGTTCATCCACACGCTGGAAGCGCGCGAGCTGTGCATTTCGGTCACGCCGCCGTGGCCGCTGGCCGCCATCCAGCGCGACTTGCTTGAGGTATTTTGCGAACGCATCGCCGCCGCTTTCGACAACCTGTACATGTTCGGCCAGCTGCGCAAGGCGCAGGAAGCGACCGTGGTGGCGCTGGCCGACCTGGCCGAGTTTCGCGACCATGGCACCGGCGGCCATGTGCGCCGGGTGCAGAACCTGACCTCCCAAATCGCCGAGCGCATGAAGGAGCGCGGCGTGCAAGACCCGGAACTGACGCCCCAGCTGCTGGAAATGATCGGCCTGGCCAGCATCTTGCACGACGTGGGCAAGGTGTCCACGCCCGACCAGGTGCTGCTCAAGCCGGCCGCCCACAACGCCGAGGAGCGGCGCGTGATGCAGACCCACGCGCAAATCGGGCGCGCCATCCTCGAGCGCGCCGCCAGGATGGTCGACGGCGTGAGCTACCTGACCTACGGCGCGCTGATCGCCGGCGGCCACCACGAACACTTTGACGGCGCCGGCTACCCGAATGGGCTCAGCGGGCGCGCCATTCCGCTGTGCGCGCGCATCGTCGCCATCGTCGACGTGTTCGACGCGCTGCTGCACCGCCGTCCGTACAAGGAACCGTGGCCATACAGCGACGTTGTGGTGTACATCCGCGAGCGGCGCGGCACCCAGTTCGACCCGGATGTGGTCGACGCGCTGCTCGACGTCATCGAGCGCCATCCGCTAGCGCCCGCCGAAGGCGACTAGCGCTGTCGCATTCCAGCATCGAAAGGGGCAAAGCCGCCATTCGTTTCGGCTTTCGCGAGTGGAAAACGCCCTTTTTTGTTCCTCTGGCGTAATATGCTGAGGAGACGAAGCAGCTTGACTGGAACCCAGAAATGAACGAACTCGACGGATTGTCCGCACTGATTATCGAGCCGCACCAGGGGATGCGCGCGAGCATCCACAACATGCTCAATTTGTGCGGCCTGACCAAGATCGAACATGCGGGCGGCTCCAACGCCGCCGTCAAGCTGGTCACGACCAGGAGCTTCGACCTGATTTTGTGCGAGTACGATCTGGACGGCGGCCAGGATGGCCAGCAGTTGCTCGAAGACATGCGCCACCACAAGCTGATTGCCTTGTCGACCATGTTTTTCATGGTGACGGCCGAAGGCAACGCCGGCAAGGTGACCAGCGCGGCCGAGCTGACGCCGACCGACTACATCCTCAAGCCGTTCACGGCCGACCGCTTGCTCGAGCGGATCGCGCGCGCGCTCGACAAGCGCAACGCTTTCATGCCCGTGTTCCAGTTCATGGAAGTAGGCAACCAGCGCGACGCAATCGCCGCCTGTCTGGCCGGCATCAAGGCCCATCCCCGCTACGCGATCGACTTCATGCGCCTGCGCGCGGAATTGCACATGTTGCTGGGGGAGCCGGCGGAAGCCGAACCCATCTATCAGCAATTGTTCGACGCCAAGCAGATCGGCTGGGCGCGCCTTGGCGTAGCCAAGACGCTGTTCATGCGCGAGCGCTTTACCGAGGCGCAGGCGATCCTCGAAGCGCTGCTTGAAAACAACAAGAAATTTGTCGACGCCTACGACTGGCTGGCCAAGACCCACGCCGCGGTAGGCGAACTGGAAAAGTCGCAGGCCACGCTGACGGAAGCGGTGGCGGTGTCGCCGCACGCGGTGCGCCGCCTGCGCAAGCTGGGCGAAGTGGCGCTGGAAATGGGCGACACCGAGACGGCCGAACGCGTGCTCAAGCAGGTAGTGAGCAAGGCCAAGTATTCGGAATTTCGCGATCCGGAAGACCACGTCAAGCTGGTGCAGACGCTGGTAAAAAAAGGCGATCCGGTGCAGGCGGCCGCCGTGATTCGCGACCTCGACAAATCAATGGGCGGACAGAAAAATACGGACGTGTGCAGCGCCATTTCGTCGGCCATGGTGCATGAATACACGGGCAACGATGTGCGCCTGGCCGAGTCGCTGGCCAGTGCCCTGGCCGCCTGCAAGGATAGCCAAGGCTTGTCGTCTGACGTCAAGATGGAGCTGGCGCGCAACTGCCTGCAAAACAATATGGAGGAGGGCGCTTCCGACGTCATGCGCGACGTGATGCGCAACGCGCCGAATAACGCGGCCATGACGAAAGCGATGGGCGTGTTTGAAAAAGCCGGGCGCGGCGAACTGGCCAGCGCCATTGCCCAGGAAAGCCGCCAGGCCGTGGTGGAACTGGTGGCCGCCGGCGCGGTCAAAGCCAAGGAAGGGGACTACCGCGGCGCCGTCGCGCTCATGGTCGAGGCCGTCAACAAGCTGCCGGATAATCCGCAAGTGGTGTTCAACGCGGCCGTTGCCGTGCTCAAGTGCCTGGAAAACATGGGCTGGGAAGAACGCATGGGAAACTACGCGCTCACGCTCATCGAGACCGTGCGCCGGCTTGACCCGGTCAACCCCAAGCTGCCCGCGCTGGCCGGCCTGCATCAGCAGATCCTGAAAAAATACGACAAGGGTACGCGCGCCAAAAAGGCGTAGCGGTCCGGATCAAGAGCGAGCATGGCGAGCCACGAAACGCGTAAGGTGCGCGCATCCCTGATGAGCAAGGTGTGCGGCGACGAAGCCATGTTTGCACTGGGCACCTCGGTCGCGCAAGTGGTGCAGATGGCCTCGTCGGACGACCAGGGCACGCACGAGCTTGCCTATTACGTGCTGTCGGACGCCGCGCTCACGCAGCGCATCTTGCGCCTGTCAAACACGGCCACCTACCGCACGGCGTCGGGCACCAACGTCACCACCATTTCGCGCGCCATTTCCTTGCTCGGCTTTGACAACGTCAAGACCACCGCGCTGGCCATGCTGCTGGTGGACGCGCTGTCGAACAGCGCCCACGCGCAAAGCGTGCGCGTGGAGCTGGAAGGCGCGCTGTGCGCCAGCCTTGTGGGGCGCGAAATGGCGCGCCACAGCCCTTACCAGGGCGCCGAGGAAGCGTCGATTGCGGCCTTGTTCATGAACCTGGGTCCGCTGCTGGTAGCCTCGCACGAACATGACCGCTATCGGGAAATCAATGCGCTGCTGGTGGGTGGCGAGCACAACCTTGCGCAAGCTTCGCAAATGATCCTTGGCTGCAGTTACGACACCTTGTCGCAGGCCGTCATGGCCGAGTGGAAAATTCCCGATGTGATCGTGCGCGCGGTGGCGCCGTTGCCGGCCGGGGTGCAAAAAGGGGCGGCCAACCGCGGCGAATGGATGCGCCAGGTGGCCTCGTTCGGCACGGAAGTGGCGCGTCTGCTGGGCCGCTCGGCCGATCCCCATCGCAGTCACGAGGCGCGCGCGCTGCAGCAGCGCTACGGGGCCGCGCTCAATCTGGACGCCGAGCAGATGGGCGCGCTGTTCGATACCGTGCAGGGCGAAATGACACAACTGCTGCAAAGCATGAACATGCAGCCGCAGCCCAAGCTGGCCGAGGCGGTGCAGGAGGGCTTGCCGGACGTGCTGTTTTTGGCCACCATGGGCCATGACGAACTCGATGCCGGTGCGTGCCACCCCAGCGGCAAACCGATGAATGCGCGCGACCTGCTGCTGGCCGGGGTGCAGGATGTGACGCAGATGCGGGCGTCGGGCAGCGGCAAGGTCAATGAGCTGATCCTGGCGGTGCTGGAGACCTTGTACCGCAGCATGGGTTTCCGGTTCGCGACGGTGT
This sequence comes from Massilia sp. TSP1-1-2, assembly GCF_049896185.1. NCBI lineage: Bacteria > Pseudomonadati > Pseudomonadota > Betaproteobacteria > Burkholderiales > Oxalobacteraceae > Massilia > Massilia sp. TSP1-1-2. Next base: position 102,075 of record NZ_JAFCTU010000003.1, on the reverse strand, counting down.
GCCTGAAGGATGCGCGCAGCGGGCAGTACCGGGCGCGGCTGGCGTTCGGGGACGACCAGCAAAAATTGATGGCGGGCTTTGCGTTCCCGGTGGCGTCATCGCGCGATCTGTTTCACCTGGCGATGGAAAATGATGCCGATTTGATGATTGCGGATACCTCTTCGGTCAAGATCCGCGATTTGCTGCCGGAATGGCATCGCGCGCTGCTGCCTGACGCGCGCAGCTTTATCGTGTTGCCGCTGGTGGTGGGGAAGGTGCAGTTGGGATTGTTCTATGCGGACCGCAAGGCGATTGCGCCGGAGGGTGTGCCGCCGGACGAGACGTCGCTGATCAAAGCGCTCAAGGGGCAGATATTGGTCGCGCTGACGCCGTAGCCCGGCGACGCCCCCGCGTGCGAGGGTGTAGCAAAACGTTTCGCGACCTTCTGGCTGCGCAAACGATCGCCACACTTGGCAACTCGAAAACCAAAACCACATCGTCCTCGCGTACGCGGGGACCCATGGAACCGACGAGCCGCAGTTCTCTAAATTCGAGCTAATCACTGAATTGCATTGATTCGAATAAAACTATTGGCATCCTTTCTATGGGTCCCCGCATGTGCGAGGACGATGTGGCAGGAAAAAACTTCAACGCAAAGCTCACATTTCCTCGCGCACCCCTTGCACTCCCTATCTCTCTCCAGTTACAATCACGCCCCGAAGCAAGACGTCAACGCATTTGCGCAAAACACCCGCCAAATAAAGTTGACAGTAGTTTGCGCTTGCTTCATACTCTGCGGTTCCTCGCGGAGGGGTGGCCGAGTGGTTAAAGGCGACAGACTGTAAATCTGTTCTCTATGAGTACGCTGGTTCGAATCCAGCCCCCTCCACCAAGATGTTGTTGGAATGTTGCAGTCGGTGAAAAAGTTTTAAGTAAGAAGAGTTTCCTCGCGGGTGTAGCTCAATGGTAGAGCAGAAGCCTTCCAAGCTTACGACGAGGGTTCGATTCCCTTCACCCGCTCCAGCCTTCTTGAGCAACGCGTAGCACAAACATCGCAAGACAATTAGCCCTTTTAGCTCAGTGGTAGAGCACTCCCTTGGTAAGGGAGAGGCCACGTGTTCAATCCACGTAAAGGGCACCAGAATTTAGCATCACTGGTCGGCAGTATTTTCAAAGACAGTCAGGCTGGAACGTCATGCGACGTGCCTGAAAATCATTTAAAAAATAGTTAGGAGTCTAAAATGGCAAAAGGTAAATTCGAACGGACCAAGCCGCACGTCAACGTCGGTACCATCGGACACGTCGACCACGGCAAGACCACCCTGACCGCAGCAATCGCTACCGTCCTGTCGAAGAAATTCGGCGGCGAAGCAAAAGCCTACGACCAGATCGATGCAGCACCAGAAGAAAAAGCGCGCGGTATCACCATCAACACCGCCCACGTCGAGTACGAAACGGCTAACCGCCACTACGCTCACGTCGATTGCCCAGGCCACGCCGACTATATCAAGAACATGATTACCGGCGCAGCGCAGATGGACGGCGCGATCCTGGTGTGCTCGGCAGCTGACGGCCCGATGCCACAGACCCGCGAGCACATCCTGCTGGCCCGTCAAGTTGGCGTTCCATACATCATCGTGTTCCTGAACAAGTGCGACCTCGTCGATGACGCAGAGTTGCTGGAACTGGTTGAAATGGAAGTGCGCGAGCTGTTGTCGAAGTACGAATTCCCAGGCGACGACCTGCCAATCATCAAGGGTTCGGCACGTATGGCCCTCGAAGGCGACACCGGCGAAATGGGTGAAGTGGCGATCATGGCTTTGGCCGATGCACTCGACAACTACATCCCAACGCCAGAGCGCGCCATCGACGGCGCATTCCTGATGCCAGTGGAAGACGTGTTCTCGATCTCGGGTCGCGGTACCGTTGTGACCGGCCGTATCGAGCGCGGTATCGTCAAAGTCGGCGAAGAAATCGAAATCGTCGGCATCTCCGACACCGTCAAGACCACTTGCACCGGCGTGGAAATGTTCCGCAAGTTGCTCGACCAGGGTATGGCCGGCGACAACGTTGGTCTGCTGCTGCGCGGCACCAAGCGTGAAGACGTACAGCGCGGTCAAGTGTTGGCTAAGCCAAACTCGATCAAGCCGCACAATCACTTCACCGGTGAGATCTACGTCCTGTCGAAAGACGAAGGCGGCCGTCACACCCCGTTCTTCAACAACTATCGCCCACAGTTCTACTTCCGCACGACGGACGTGACTGGTTCGATCGAGTTGCCAGCGGACAAAGAAATGGTCATGCCAGGCGATAACGTGTCGATCACCGTCAAGCTGATCAACCCGATCGCGATGGAAGAAGGCTTGCGCTTCGCGATTCGCGAAGGTGGCCGTACGGTAGGCGCTGGCGTTGTTGCCAAGATCCTGTCGGAAGCCGGCAAGTAATTTCCAGCCAGCTGTTTCTGTATCAAAAAGGTGGGAACGGGGTTATACTTCGCTCCCACCTGTTTCACAGTGGCACAAATTCATATTGCCGGTCCATGGAGTCCGGTTCGCTCTTTCAAGGGAAATATCATGTCCGCACCAAACCAGAAAATCCGTATTCGCCTCAAGGCTTTCGATTACAAGCTGATCGACCAGTCCGCACTGGAAATCGTCGAGACCGCCAAGCGCACCGGCGCCGTCGTCAAGGGCCCAGTACCACTGCCAACGCGTATCCAGCGTTTTGACGTCCTGCGTTCGCCGCACGTCAACAAGACTTCGCGCGACCAGTTCGAGATCCGCACCCACCAGCGTCTGATGGACATCGTTGACCCAACGGACAAGACCGTTGACGCACTGATGAAGCTGGACCTGCCAGCTGGTGTAGACGTCGAAATCAAACTGCAATAATCGATTGCGATTTGCCGCCCGGGCAGCGATGCACGGGCGAGTTGGGGCCGGAGGAGTCCGCTTTATAGCGGATGAACCCGGCCCCGATGCATTTCAGCGACGCTTTAATCATGAACACGGCTTGAGATGCTGTGCGCCGGTGGCGCAGCCGGGCAAAGGGAGAGGATGCCAATGAACGACCGTGCCGGACTGTACGGCGTACTAGCGAACACGGTGCTGATTCTGCATGTCGGCATTGTGCTGTTCATCATCGGGGGGCTGGTGCTGACCCTGGCGGGCGGCATGCGCAAGTGGCGCTGGGTGCGCAACTTCTGGTTTCGCGCGCTGCATCTGGCGGGCATTGGCTACATCGCCCTGGAAGCCTGGCTGGGGATCGTGTGTCCGCTGACCACGCTCGAGCAATGGCTGCGCCGCCAGGCGGGACAGGCCGCCTACGGGGGCGATTTTGTCGCCCACTGGCTGCGCAAGTTCATGTTCTATGAAGCGCAGCCCTGGGTGTTCGTCCTGGCGTATTCGTCGTTCGGGCTGCTGGTGCTGCTCAGCTGGTTCGCTTTTTCGCCCGCTTATCCTTGGCGTAGGGTGAATTGATGTTCGGGTCGTAGACCGCCGGCAATCCTACCTGCTTGCGGCAACTATTGCGAATGCCCAGTTCGGTCGCCTTGTTTTCCTTGATCATTTCCGGCGTAGGCTCGCCGCCGTGCTGCGTCAACAGTTCGCGCGAGGCGGTATTGTGCGCGGTGAACAGGGGGACATAGCATTCGCAGTATTGGGGCAGCTTCGGATTGCCCTTCAAATCCCATTCGCCGAAAGGGCGCGGGAAGGTGACCGACTGCATGCAGCTTTGATAGTAGCCATGGGCGCCTTGCAGCGATCCGGAAGCGGCGTGCGCCGGCTGCAGCGCGAGGCAAAGCGCCGCGGCGAGCGTGGCGCGGAGCAGGGTGGCGAGGGGGGGCAGGATGGACATGCGTGCTGCCTTGTGCGGTGGAAAAACCGGCATCATAGCACGCAAAGTTGACCGAAAGTTATTATCTTTTGGCTATCGTGAGGCGGTACCCGGCGCGTTGGCGGCGCCGGGTGAGCAAGCGCTTACGGCGCCGGTGTGTTCTCTTCGCCTTTCGGGCAGCAGCGGTATTCGCTCGATTTTTCCAGCAGCTCGATCTGCTTTTGCAGCAGCTGGTTTTGCAGGTCCATACGCACCAGGTCGAGCGCCATCTGCTGCTTCAATTCAGGTTCGCAAATATCGCACTCGTCCAGGCAGCCCTTGACCAGCACGCCCGGCGTGGGCATTGCCATTTCCCGGCTCCAGCCCAGACGCCCCTGGGCCTCTGGCGACACTTCGCCGCCTACCTTGTCGATCAGCCCCTGCTTGACCAGGTCTTCATCGACCGCGCGCAGGGCGGCTTCGCGCACCGTCACCGGCATGGGCGAGGCGGGCGAGAAGGTGGTGAAGGCGCGCGCGGCCAGGCCGGGATTGATGCGGTTGGCATCCGCCTGCTGCTCCAGCGCGGCGCTGTCGAGGGCGCGCCGGGTCACTTCCAGCCGGTTGCTGGCCGTTGCCAGCACCGCCGTGGGCCGCACCGCCACCCTGGTGACGCTCTTGGGCGGATTGAGCGCGACCGAAGTGGGCGCCTGGGCGTCGATGACGCGCCGCTCGATGCGCACCAGTTCGAACTTGACGGTCTGGCACTTGTTAATCCGATAGAAATAAAAGCTGACCGCATGGCAGCGGTTTGGATTGCGGAACTTGCGCGAGGACGACTCGAACTGGTCGTCCGATTCGCCCTGCTGGTGGGCGCGGGTCGACACTTCGCCGATCGACGTCGAGGACGCCGCGCGGGTGCTCACCTCCATGTGCTGCTGGGTCGTTTCGGCGTGCTGGCTAAGCGCGCGCGCCAGCGTGCTGGCAGAGTGGGCGTCGTACGAGCCGGCCGACACCGAGCCGCCGATGCTGAAAATGCCCAGGTCGATGCCGGCGCCGCCGCCGCCGCTCACCGACGAGGAATGGAAGGACGAGCTGGCGTTGGTGGTGTCGACCAAGTTCAGGTTGCTCATGCCGTGCGCCATGCCTGCCGCGAAATAGGACTCTTCCGATGTAGCCTCATTCTTGTAACTGAGCTTGGTTTCGCTGTCAAAGCTGAAACGCGTATGGCGGTCGCTTGACGTCAGGTGCACTTCTTCGCCGGGCAACAGGGTGGTCGTGTACATGACGTCGCCCAGCGCCATGGGGCCGCTGCAGCGCGTCAGACGGAAATGCAGCGTGACATCGACCGCCACGGTGGTGCGGGCGCCATTGGCCTCGATCAAGGGATGAAACGGCAGCCGGTACGGGAAATTAAGCACGTCGCATACCGCACAATCGGTCAATTGCGGGCAGCACGGGATGTCGCGCTGTTGCATACCAGGGTCTTTCGGAACGTCATGATTCATTGCTAATTCTCCATTTTGGATGATGTGGCCGGCAGGCCAATGCCGACTATCGCAGTTCCTGCCGGGCCTGCTTTTGCGGCCGCGCATTGCCCGTTCATTGCCCGTTCATTGCCCGCCCATGCGGCGCCAAGACAGCGTGATTGACTGGATTTGCCGCAGCGCCGATACTCTTTACTTTCTGCTACCGAGCGCGCGCATGCCTGGAACGATCCTGATTGTCGAAGACGAGCTGGCGATCGCCGACAGCATTGCGTATGCCTTGCGCACCGACGGTTTCACGCCGCTGCATGTGAGCCTGGGCCAGAGCGCGCTCGACGCGATGCGCGCCACGCCGGCGCCGGCGCTGGTGGTGCTCGACGTCGGCCTGCCCGACATGAACGGCTTCGAGGTGTGCCGCCAGCTGCGCCAGTTCTGCGACGCGCCGGTCATTTTCCTCACTGCCCGCAGCGATGAAATCGACCGCATCGTGGGCCTGGAAATTGGCGCCGACGATTACGTGACCAAGCCGTTTTCGCCGCGCGAACTGGTGGCCCGCATTCGGGTTGTGCTGCGCCGCCTGGCGCCGGTGCCCATGCCCATCGCAGCGGCACCGGAACCAGCAAGATTCGTGCTGCGCGAGGAAGAAGCGCGCATCCTCTACTGCGGCAAGAGCTTGGAACTGACGCGTTACGAATACCTGCTGCTCAAGACACTGCTCGACCACCCGGGCCACGTGCTCTCGCGCGCGCGCCTGATGGACCGCGTGTGGGTCGACGCGCCGGAGACGCTGGACCGCACGGTCGACGCGCACGTCAAGTCGCTGCGCGCCAAGCTGCGCTTGATCGATGCCGCGGCCGACCCGATCCAGACCCACCGCGGCATGGGTTACAGCCTGGCTCCCGGCGCCTGATGAAAATCGGCCTGCGCATCCTGCTTGGCTACTTCCTGATCGTCGGCCTGGCCGCCTGGTTCGTGCTAGCCGTGTTCATGCAGCAGGTCAAGCCGGGCGTGCGTGCGACCCAGGAAGACGCGCTGGTCGACACCGCGCAACTGCTGGCCGCGCTGGTGGCCGACGACGTCAAGCGCGGCAACATGGCCGCGTCGCCGCTGCTCGAGCACATTCGCGCGGCGCGCCAGCATTCGGTGAACGTGACGATTGCCGGCATCCCGAAGCAGCATTTCAATTACCGCATCTACATCACGGACGCGAACGGGATCGTCACCTTCGATTCGCTGGGCGCCGACGTCGGCAAAAACTACGCCAAATGGAACGACGTGCTGCGTACCTTGCGCGGCCAGTACGGCGCGCGCAGCACGCGCGCCATTTATGACGACGATTCCAGCACCGTGATGCACGTGGCCGCGCCCATCCTGGACGGGCCGCGCATCATCGGCGTGCTGACGGTGGCCAAACCGAATTCGGCGGTGCAGCCGTTTGTCGAGCGCAGCCAGCAGGTGATCCTGCAGCGCGGCGCGCTGCTGCTGGCGCTGTCGCTGCTGATCGGGGGCGCATTTGCGTGGTGGCTGTCGAACGCGCTGCGTAAACTGATGGTCTACATCGCCGATGTCGAGGCGGGCAAGAAGGCGCCGCTGCCGGCGCTGGGGAACAACGAGATCGGCACGCTCGGCCGGGCGCTGGAATCGATGCGCGAAAAGCTCGAGGGCAAGGAGTATGTCGAAGAGCTGATGCACACCATGGCGCATGAACTGAAAAGCCCGATCGCGGCGATCCAGGGTTCGGCCGAGCTGCTGCAGGAAGACATGGCGAGCGAACAGCGGCAGCACTTCCTGGCCAATATCCTCAACCAGAACGCGCGCCAGAAGCAGTTGATCGACAAGCTGCTCGAGCTGATCCGCGTGGAAAAGCAGCAGCACCTGGCCGCCACCACCCGCATTGGCCTGGGCGCGCTGGCGCTGCAGGTGCGCGACGATTGCGCCGCGCGCATGCAGGCGCGCGGCCAACAGTTGGTGCTCGATGCCGCCGATATCCAGGTCGACGGCGACGCGCTGCTGCTGCGCCAGGCGCTGGGCAATTTGCTCGACAACGCGATCGATTTTTCGCCCGAGGGCGGCGTGATTGCCTTGCGCGTGGAGCAGCGCGGCGACCAGGCCGTCATCAGCGTGAGCGACCAGGGCACCGGGATTCCCGAGTACGCGCGCGAGCGCTTGTTTGAACGCTTCTATTCGCTGCCTCGGCCGGGCGGGGCCAAGAGCACCGGCCTGGGCTTACCCTTCGTGCATGAGGTGATTGCCCTGCACGGGGGCCGCATCACGGTTGCCAACGGCGCCGCTCAAGGTACGCTCGCCACCGTGGAACTGCCAGTGGTGCAATGATCCGGCTGGTGAGCCAAGCTCAATTGATCAGCTCGCAAGCTTGCGGAGCAGGAAGAAGCCATTCAGGGTCAGGCGGCCCTTGCGGGGATCGGGCGAGAGGCGCCCGGGTGCGTCGATTTGACCGGAATGCAAAATGGCGCCGTCGTAGAAAATGATACGGTTGAAAGCGGCCGGAACGCTGGCCACTTGCTCGAAGTAGTCGTTCGACGCTGTCAGATACGCGGCGGGCGCGCCGATGACTTGATCGAACTGGCTTGTGGTGCATTGCATCGCATGGCGGTTGAGGGCCGCCATCTCCGCGGGCGCCTTGCGCGGCGCGTAAAAACTGGTGCCGCCCAGCGCCGCATCGGCAAACAGATACAGCACCGATGCTGCGATGCCCTCGTTGGCTGCGGGGTTGACGCTACGCGGCCCGACCATGGTATCGCTGTGGCAGATGCGCTGTAAGGGCTGCAAGGCCGCAGGCGCCTTGGTCACCATGGACAGGCTGCTGCTTGCCTCGAGCGTGCGGCGGGCGCCCAGCAAGCGCCTGACATGCAGCGTAAAAAAGTCGCCCAGCTGCGCGGTGAAGGGATCGGGCATGGTCACTTCCGGGCCGGGAAAATAATTGCCGCCTTCGACCGCGAACATGGCGCGCTGGTCGTCGGCCCATGCCAGGATTTTCTCGGGTTCGAGCAGAAAGTCGTCGATGATCAGCACCGGCAAACGGCCGGGAATATCAAGCTGGCGAATAAGAGGACGTGGATTGAACAAGGCTTATCTTTATGGCGCGTGGCTGATGATGCACCTTCATGAATATACAGCATGATTTAATACAGCATGACCTAAGCACCGTGCAGCTGCGCGCGGGGCTGGGCGGCCGGTTCGCCCCTCCATAATCCGGTTCACCACATTTGATGTTGCATTCAGTGGGTTTGTGTTTACGATTGCTTATCGTCGCTGGCAATCAGGTGATTGACCGCGCCTCCCACATTCTTACCGAAGGCAAGTCCATGAAAAGAAGATCCTTACTCAAAATGGTGGCAACCCGGATGATTCCACTGGCCTTTTCTGGCGCACTGGCGCAACAGGCGCTTGGCGCGGTCAGCCTGAAAAAACGCTTGCGCGGGCGCGTCCGTCCCGGCCAGCCTGGCTGGCCTTCGCAGGCAAGCTGGAACCGCCTGAAGCAAGCAAGCACCGGTCAACTCACCAGGCTCGCCCCGTTTTTTGCCCCTTGCGCCGAGGCACAAACGAGCCCGGCCTGCAAAGAAGCGCTGACCCACGTCACCAATACCTTTGACCTGGGCGACCAGCCAGGCTTGACGCAAACGAGCGGCTGGATCGATGCGTGGACGTCGCAACCGAGCGCTTATGCGCTGGCGGCCAGTAACACGGCCGACATTGTGGCCGCCGTCAATTTCGCCCGCACGCATGACCTTCGACTGGTCATCAAAGGCGGTGGCCACAGCTACCAGGGCACGTCGGACGCGCCCGACTCGCTGCTGGTCTGGACGCGCGCGATGAACCAGGTCAGCGTGCAGGAAAACTTCGTCGCGCGCGGCTGCGAAGGCACGCAAGCGCCGCAGATCGCCGTGACGGTGGGCGCAGGCGCGCTGTGGATCGACGCCTATGACGCGGTGACCACGCGCGGCGGACGCTATGTGCAAGGCGGCGGCTGCACCACCGTCGGCGTGGCCGGCTTGATCCAGAGCGGGGGCTTCAGCAATTTTTCCAAGGCTTACGGCACCGCTGCCGCCGGTCTGCTGCAAGCGGAGGTGGTCACGGCCGATGGCCGGGTGCGCATCGCCAACGCCTGCACCAATCCGGATCTTTTCTGGGCGATCAAGGGCGGCGGCGGCGGCAGCGTTGGCGTGGTCACGCAACTGACCTTGCGCACGCGTGAACTGCCGGCCAGCTTTGGCGCGGTGTTTTTCACCATCAGGGCAGCGTCCGACCTTGCGTACCGCGCCCTAGTGGGCAGGATTATTTCGTTCTATAACAGTGCGCTGTTCAATCCGCACTGGGGTGAGCAGATGGCTTTTAACCCCGGTAATACGGTCAATGTATCGATGGTGTTTCAGGGGCTGCGAAAGCAGCAGGGCGCCGACATCTGGGAGCCGTTTCTGGCATGGGTGCGCGCCAGCGACGATTATGTATTCGAGAAGGCTTTCCAGTGCGTGGAGCTGCCGGCGCAGCACTTCTGGGATGGGCAATTCCTGGCCAAGCATGCGCCAGGGTTTACCGTTGCCGACACCCGGCCGGGTGCGCCCGCGCACCACATGCTGTGGAAAGGCGACCTGGAACAAGCCGGCTGGTTTATCCACGGCTATCGATCGGCGTGGATGCCGGCGTCGCTGCTGCAGGCGGACCAACAGGCGCGCCTGGTCGATGCGGTATGCCGTTGCGCGCGCTTGTGGCGCGTGGCGTTTCACTTCAATAAGGGATTGGCCGGCGCACCGGCGGCCGATATTGAAGCGGCGCGCGACACTGCCATGAACCCGGAGGTCCTGACGGCCTTTGCGCTGGCCATCGTCGCCGGCGGCGAAGATGCGCGCTTTCCCGGCATGCCGGGCGCCGGGTCCGATGATGCCAAGGCCAGGGACAACGCGCGCAAAATCGGCGCGGCGATGGATGAGCTGATGAAAGTGGCCCCAGGCGCCGGTTCGTATGTCTCTGAAAGCGACTACTTCCTGAGCAATTGGCAGAATGCGTTCTGGGGCAGCAATTACGAACGCCTGGCGCAGGTAAAGGCGAAATACGATCCGGATGGTCTGTTTTTTGTTCATCACGGCGTGGGCAGCGAAGCGTGGAGCGCTGACGGTTTTACCCGCCTGGCATCAAACAGCGTCGCAGGCGAGTAGCAGCGCACTTCACACAAAACGCATCACCAGCGCACATCCGTTTTTTAGTATGGCGGCTTCAACAACCTGGAGCCGCCATGCAAAGAACACTGCTTTTCAAGATACTCGCCATCATGGCGCTCACGCTGCTCATCTGCATACCGCTGGCGATGATCAATCTCACCATCACGGAACGCGCCCAGTTCCGCGAACAGGCGGTGGCCAGCATCGCCGCCGATTCGGTGCGCGAGCAAACCATCACCGGGCCAATCCTGGTGATCCGTTACACGGACGAATTCGATGAAGTGATCAAGACGCCCGACGGCGACAAGATCAAAACCGAAGTCGTGGCGCGCTCGGTGGAGCGTACCCACCTGGTATTTCCCAATGAGCTCGGTGTCGATTCGTCGATCAAGACTGACCGCCGCTATCGCGGCATTCATCAAGTGCTGGTGTATAGCGGCCAGCACACGATCGCCGGCGACTTTGTGCTGCCGCTGATGAACGAGCTGCCGCGCGCGTCGGCCAAGTCGGTCGTGCGGCTTGACCAGGCCAGCATCGCGCTGGGCATCGGCGACGTGCGCGGCATTCGCAATATCCCCAAGATCGACTGGGCCGGCGAGGTGGTCGAGTTCGAGCAGGGGACGGGGCTGACATCGGTGGCCAGCGGCCTGCACGCCAACCTGCCTGCATTGGCCCTGGCAGCGCCGGCGCGCGTGAAATTTTCGTTCGCGCTGGGGCTGGACGGCATCGAACGCCAGCATTTTGTCCCGCTTGGCAAGAGCAACAAATTCACCGTCAAATCCGACTGGCCGCACCCGCAGTTCAGCGGCGACTTCCTGCCTTCGCCCAGGGAGCGCACCATCAACGACAGCGGCTTTAGCGCGACCTGGAACATTTCGTCACTGTCGACGATGGCGCAAAAGCAGTTGCGCGCGGCCGAAGATACAGTCATGGCGCCCGATGCGCCCCGAAAAGCCACCGACAAGTTCAGCATCGGCTTCATTGAACCGGTCAACGTGTACTCGCTGGCCGAGCGCGCCACCAAGTACGGGCTGCTGTTCGTGGCATTGACGTTCGCCGCGTTCTTTGTGTTCGAGATCATGAAGCAGCTGCCGATCCACCCGGTGCAGTATCTGCTGGTGGGGCTGGCGCTGGTGCTGTTTTTCCTGCTGCTGGTGAGCCTGTCGGAGCACATCGCGTTTGCCTGGGCTTACCTGGCCGCCAGTGTCGGCTGTATCGTGCTGATTGGCTTTTACCTGTCGTTCGTGCTGCACAACTGGTACCGGGGGATGGGATTTGGCGTGGCCCTCACGCTGCTGTACGGCGCGCTGTATGGCCTCTTGATCTCGGAAAATAACGCGCTGGTGCTGGGCAGCCTGCTGCTGTTCACGGTGCTCGCCGCAGTGATGGTCGCCACCCGCAAGGTGGACTGGTATCAGGTCGGCAAAGCCGATCCGGTGGCAGCCGCTTAAAGGAGCCGGCCCATGTTTGTCCGTCAGTCGCTGCGCTTGCGCGCATTCGATGATCATTTGCTGGGTCTGCGTGCAATGCCAATGCCGCGACTGATGGGCGCCTGCCGCTTTGCTGTCGAATTTCTCTACTTCGGCTTTAAGAACGCGCGCGCTTGCCTGTTTGTCAGCCTGTTTTTCGCAGCGGTGTTCCTGGTGCCGCGCGCCGGCTTGCCGGGGCTTGCGCGCTACGATGTGCTGCTGGTCGTCGCGCTGGCGATCCAGGCATGGATGGTCTGGTCCGGTCTTGAGACGGTCGATGAAGTCAAGGCCATCACGCTGTTCCACGTGGTCGGCTTTGCGCTGGAGGTGTTCAAGACCTCGAGCGGCATCCAGTCTTGGTCCTATCCTGATGCTGCGTACACCAAGCTGCTTGGCGTGCCGCTGTTTGCCGGCTTTATGTACGCGGCCGTTGGCAGCTACATGATCCAGGCCTGGCGCCTGTTCGGTTTGCGCGTGGTGCACCATCCGCCGTACTGGATGAGTGCGGCCATCGCGCTGCTCATTTATGCGAACTTCTTCACGCACCACTACATTGGCGACTACCGCTGGTATATCGCGGCGTGTGCGTTGGGACTGTATGCGCGCTGCACCGTCATCTACACGCCGGTTGATGTCGAGCGCAGGATGCCCTTACTGCTGGCGTTCGTGCTGATCGGGTTTTTCATCTGGCTGGCGGAAAATATCAGCACGTTTTTCGGGGTCTGGCGCTACCCCAATCAACTGGGCGCGTGGTCGATGGTACATGTGGGGAAGTGGAGTTCGTGGTCGCTGCTGGTGATCATGACGTTTACGATGATTGCGAATCTCAAGCACATCAAGGCGCAGATTCAGGTGCCTGATTAGACGTTTTTTGCCTGTTGCCTGTGTGCACGGCGGCGTGGACCGGGGCGGGTAGCAAGGGAGAGTGACTCGGGCATTTGTACCCGTATTGTGCCTTGTTGTGCCTCGTTTTGTCTCGTTTCGCGCGCTGATCGGCGATTAGACATGCGAGGCTTTACCAACGTCATTTTGCGCGTCTAACGAGGCAAAACGAGACGTCAAATTCGACAAAATGCACTAGGGCGCGAGGCGGCGTTACCGCCTCCTCCTGCGCCGTGCTTGCTCAATAAAAATTGACGGCAAAACCCGTCCGGCTTTCAAGTATGGTGTGGACGCCTTTGTTTGGGCATCAGTCCTTGGAACCCTTGGTCCAGCGCAGGCCAAAGCCGAAGCGCCGGTCCATCAGCTCGTGCGCGCTTTGGCTGCCCTGCTGCGAGAAGTACTCTTCGAGCTTGGTGAACTGCAGGCTGCCGCTGCGGTTCTCGACCAGCGCGATGGCGCACATCATCTGGCTGCCGCCTTCCGACAGGCGCACTTCGATCGGCGGCTGGTTTGGCATGTTGATCGTCACCACACCATCGGTCGCGGCCCAGTTGGGCGCGCCCTTGTAGATGTAGGCGAAGATCAGCGCGCGCTTGATCGTGTGGACCTGGTCGCCGTTGATGATCAGGTTTTCGCCAGTGGTTGATTGGCCCGTGCGGTCGTCCGCTTCGAGCTTGATGTACGGCTCGCGGTCGTAGTCGCCCCAGGCGTTGCCGAGCGCCTGCACCAGGCCCGGACGGCCGTCAGCCATCTCGTACATGCAGCCCAGGTCCAGGTCGATGCCGCCGGACGGATTGGCGCCGCCCGTCAGGCGCGCCAGGAAGCCCTGCTTGGGCGCTGCAACGGGCGCCGCGCCCGTGTGGTTCCAGTTCAGGTTGACGTGGATGCGGCCAAAACCGCGACCGCCGGCCGCCTTGTCGAGCGAGACCTTGTCGCCGCGCTTTTCAAGCGTCACCTTCGACAGCGACACCTTGCCCGCCGCCGGCACGGCTGCTGGCGCCGCCGGTGCCGATGGCGGCGCCGACGGCCCGGCCTCGCTCCCGCCAAAGTGCTTGAGCAGCGCCGACAGGCCGCCATTGAAGCCCTGGCCGACTGCGCCAAAACGCCAGACCCCGTCCTTGCGATAGACTTCGCCGACGATGACGGCTTTTTCATCCTGGAAGTCGGCGCCGTTCATGGGGAACTGCACCGCGTCGCCCAGCGTGATGGTGCTCGCGCCGCTGGCACGCATGGTGCCGTTGCCGTCGATGGCGGCGACAAACACCAGCTTGTGGATGGTGTCGGGCAGCGCGGCCAGGTTGACGGCAAAGCGCGCCGTGCCCGCGTTCAGCGCCAGCTTGACGGCGTCGCCCGGGCTGGCAAGCTGGTTGTAGAACACCATGTAGCGTTCGTCGGAAAGCTTGTCGCTGGCGTCCAGCCCGAAGCACGAGACGTCCACCGTCATACCGGCGCCGGCGATGTCGACCACGATGGGGAATGGTGAATTGACGCCCAGGTCGGCGAGCTTGCCCTTTTGTCCACGCGAGAAAATGTTCACAATGCTTGTCCTTTTCAGTTGAAGGGAAATCAGGGCGCCGCAACGTCGCTCTGGTGCGCGCCAAATACGTTGGACTGCTCGACCATGCGCTGCGCCCACGCCCGGTGGGTGGCCACTTCGCACATGGAATCGTGCAGCTTGAAAACGGCCGGGCTGTCGACATCGAGGATCGCGCGCGCCGCTTCCAGGTCGCGCGCCTTGACGCGGTAATGCTGCTCGATGAGTGTAATCTGGCTTGGATGGATCGCGGTCTTGCCGACCATTCCGTAGGCCATGTCTTCGGCCACTTCCTGGTCCAGCAGGTCGGGCAGGTCCAGGTGTTCGAACACCGGCGCCGTGAGCACGAAACCGTACGGGCGGAAGGTGGTGACCAGGCGCGCGATGACCGGGCCGAGCGGGGTGCGGTAAATGGTCATGTTGCGCGGACGGCGCAGTCCGAGCAGCGCAAGCAGGTCGTTGCCGCCGATGCGCAGCGCCAGGATGCGCGAACGCACGCCCGGCTGCTCCAGCGTTTCGCGGAACTTGCGCATCTCGTCGTCGTTGAAGACGTCGGCCGTTTCCAGCGTGGGCATGAGCATGTGATCGGTGCTGCGCACCTGCTTGAAGTAGGCGTCGAAGTTGTGGCGCGTGCACTTGGGGATGACAAAGCCGGTCAGCTTTTCAACGCCCGGCATGGCCAGCACGCGCGCCAGCACTTCCGGGTTGCGCACGCGGACAAAGCGCTCGGCGCGGCAGTCAGCCTTCATGTTGGCCAGCACCACTGACAGGTTGAACAGGGCCCAGCTGAGGTCCGCATCGGCAACCGCGTCTTCGGTGCAAAAAATCAGCGAGCGGGTATGCCCGAGGCGCTCGCCATCGGCCACTCCCATCAGGTGTTTGTGATTTGCGGGCAGGTAGAGCGAAGCGCCCATTGACTTAGCCATCTAGTGCACTCCTAATCAGCGAAACGGCGTGGTAGGGCAACGCGGGATCGACCATCACGGGGATATTTTTTTCCTGCGCCAGCAAGACCAGGTGCGCAACGTCGATTGCTTCGGCGTCGCGCACGATCAGCAGGCGCGGACTGCGGCGCAGCAGCACGCGGGTCGCTTCGCCGATACCCGGCTTGACCAGGTTGATGTCATTGATGCCGTGCTGCGCCAATGCGGCTTGCATATAGTCGCGCGACACCGTGGCCGCCAGCGCCTTATCCATCGGCGCCAGGGTGCTTGATGCGGCGGGCAGCGTGAGCGCGTGCGCCACCAGCTCGTCGGCAAAGCGTTGCGACTGGTCTTGCGGCTCGAACTGCTTGTAGTACACGCAGCCGTGAAAGTCGCCGGGGCCGATCGACGCGTTCAGGATCGAACGGCTGATCAGGCCCGACACCGTGGCGTTCAGGATCGACGAAGGAATCAGGTAGTCGTCGCACGAGGCGGCGCAGGCGGCGCTGCCGGCCAGGTCCGACAGCACGTACAGGCCGCCGTCGATCCGGGTGCCGCGGCGCGCGTTGAATTCGGCGATGGCCGTTTCCAGCTCGCGCGAGATCACGCCCTTGCCGGTCCAGCCGTCGACAAAGACAATCGATTCGCTTGCGTGACCTTGGGCCAGGATGTGCTCGAGCGCGACCTGGTCGATGCCGCGGTCGCGGATGATCGAGACCGAATAGTGCTCCACGCCGCGCCCTATCGATGCCAGCAGGTGCTTGAGCACCACGCCCACGGGCGTACCGGCACGCGCCAGCGACACCAGCGTGATGGCGCCCGTCCGGCGTTCTGCGATCAAGCGCGCCAGCGTCAGGCAGTCCTGCGCCATGCGCGCCATGTTGGCCTTGCAGGCCTGGCGGAACACGTTCAGGTAGCGCTCGGACGGCAGCGATTCGGGCGACAGCATTTCGCTGTAGTGGCGCTGGCCCGACTGGATCAGTCTTTCTTTTTCAGGAATGTCGACGAAGTCGAGCATGTCCAGCGGCTTTAACAAAAAGCGCACGTCGCCGCTGCGGTAACTGCCGGAGAAATTCATAGCGCCTCCAAAGTCAGGCCGGCCAGCTGGGTGCGGCGCGGGACGATGGCGTAGTCGCAGGCGGCCATGAAACGCGCGTCGGACTTGCTGTCGCCAATGCCGAAGGTAAGGATGTCGCCATGCTCGGCGCGCAGCTTGGCCGTCACGTAGGCCACCGCGTGCGACTTGTTCAGCGCGGTGGGCAGGATCGCCAGGTTGTTGCCGTTACGGTGGATGAAGTAATCGCGCCCGCCTTGCGCGATCCACGGCGCGACCACGTCGCGCTCGATCGGCTCGAGGTTCTCGGCCACTTTTTGCGGGTCCTTGATGACCAGGTAAAACGGCGTATCACAGTCTTCGATCAAGCGCGCACGCGCGCCAAAGCCGGTGCGTTCGGCCCAGGCGTCGATCAGGGCAGCGAGTTCCTGCAGGCCGGGCAGGGCGGCCTGCATGGCTTCTTGCATGTGGGCCAGCCACTCCTGGTCGACACTGCGGTCGGGGCGCAGCACGATGCCGCCGTAGTCAAGCACGGCCCAACTGGAAAACGGCAGCTGGACGCGCCCGAAAGCGTTCAGGTTGCGCGCGGTGGCGGGGATCATGGTCATGCCGTCCTGCGCAAAAGCGATGAACGCGCGCTGGGCTTCGGTGGTGTACGAAATGGGATTGCCGTCCTTGAGGAAGGCAGTCGCTTGCAGGCCGTCCTGGCCGCCGCACTTTTCGAGTGACTGGAACAGGGTGTCGTCGAGGTCGGCGAACAGGAATTTATGAAACTTCTTCAACTTGGGTCTCGGTAATGAAATGGAAGAGGCGCGCGTGAAACACGTCGGCCAGGCCGCGCAGCGCGGCGTTCGGCGCTGTTTCGTGGCAGATGAAGACATGGTCGTACATGCCGGGGGTGACGTTATACAGGAAATTGGTGACACCCTCGCCATAATTGTCCGGAAACGCGAGCGCGGCCGACACCGAACCCCATTTCAAGATGGGCGAACGCGTGGTCGACTGCACCACCACGTCCAGACCCGCAGCTTCCAGGCCCGCACCCAGCATATACGAGGCGTGCATGAATTCGCCCGTGCCCAGCACCAGCACGCGCTGGCCCGGCTGCACGCCGGCCGCCAGACGCGCGACCAGGCCGCCCGGCACGCGCAAGGCGCGGTCCAGGCCAAAGCGGCCGAACACACCGCTCGCGCCGCGGTCGGCCGTGGCGTCATAGCGCTGCGCCGGCGGGCCTTCGGTGGGCACATCGCCCGGAATGAACTGGTATTCGCCGGACAGGGGCGCGGCCATGCTGGTGGTCACGCCAAAGCGCGCGCTCAAGGCCTCGGTGGCGGCCTGGCCCATGAAGTTGGTGACCGTGGCCAGGTGCACCCGTGCGATGTTCGGATTCAGTGCGCGCACCGCGTTCGACAGGTTCAGGAAGGTGTTGCCGGTGCTCGCCTCGTCGTCGATCAGTACCAGGGTGCGCGCGGTGAGCAGCAGGTCGCGCTTGTGCATCTCGGTGGGCATGTGCAGAAACTGGCGCGGCGCGTGGCTGTGCGCTTCCTCGAATTCGATTACCGGCTCGGTGCCTACCCGGTAGCGGGTGGTGTAGATGAACAGCGCGTCGCGCCCCGGGTTGGCGGCCAGCCAGGCTTCGAACACGCCCTGGCCCAGACCCACGGCCGTTTCGGCCATGGCGATGAAGACCACGGCGCCGTCGATGGCCGGCACCGCGTCGGCCATGTCGGCATGGATCATGCGCATCACGGACGGGCGCACCGGCCAGTGCTTGCCCAGCACCTTGGACAGGAATAAAAAGCCGCGCTTGGCGTTGGCGCGGGCGGCAAAGCCGAGCAAGTCGTCGAGCGGGTAGGCGCTCTCGTGGACGGTCAGTTCGAGCGTGCCGGTCGGCAGGGTGACGCTCAGGGGGGCGTTTAGCGGCAGTGTGGTGGCGTCGGTCATACAAGTTCCGTGGAAGAGGTCAGTTCGGCCACGCGAATGCCGTTGCGCACTTCGGGCACGTGCACCGTGTGGTAGCCGTCGGCGAAGCCGGCCAGGGCGATGTAGGGCAGGTTCGGGCCGGCCACGCAGGCCATGCCGATGCCGCCCGACATGCGCGGGTTAATTTCAAGCAGGCGCAGCGCGCCGCCGCCTTCGCGGTACTGCACGTTGAAGCACCCGTTCAGGCCAAAGTCGGCCGCCAGTTTGGCGGTGGCGTCGAGGATATCGCGGCGCATGTCGATCAGTTGGCCGCGCCCGGCCTTGCGCGGCTTTTTGCGCGCCACGGCGGCCACCAGGCGGCCGTTCTCGCCCACGCAGTCAACGCTGTACTCGTGCCCGTCCAAAAATTCCATCAGCAGCATGGTGCGAAACGCGCCCAGCTCGGCCAGCCCGCGTCGCATGTCGGCCAGGCCAATGTGGTACTGCTCGCCGGCCAGCAGCAGCGCGGCGCTGCTGCGCGCTTCGTCCAGCACCGCAAAGCCCAGGCCGAAGACCGATTCGGACGGCTTGACGCACAGCGTCTGGTGGACCTGGCGCAGTTCTGCGTAGGCGGCGTCGAACTGCTGCACGTCCTCGAACACGCGAAAGTCGGCCACGGGGGCGAGCGGCAGGTCGACCGTGGCGTAAAAGCGCGCCTTGTCGTGAATCAGTTCGAGCGACGCGACCGAGCCGGCGCTGAGCACGCGCGTGCCTTGCGCCTCGAAGCGGGCGTGTTCGCCGGCCAGGACGGTCGATTCCTTGCCGGGCACGAAAATGTCGACCTGGTGCTCGCGGCAAAAATCAAGGCACCACGCAATATAGGTGGCGGTGTCCATGCCGGTCGGCTCGACGAAAAACTCGTGCGCGACGCGGGCTGCGTTGACGTGCGGATTGGCATTGCTGTAGATGAGATGAAAGCGACCTTCGGTGTCCGCTTCGCGGATGAGGCCGATAGCCGCGTACACGGACGAGAACGTCCTGTTGAACCAGACACGCATGAATAACCTTAAAAATGACTGTTGATAAATTCTTTAACTATTGATAAAGGCAGCGGCGCTTACGCCAGCACGCCGTGTTGCTTGGCCAGCTTGAGCCAGGCCGGGTACTCGGCCATGAGCAGGTCGTACAGCGCGCCATCGCCGTGTTCATCGGGCGAGGCCACCGAAAAGAAGTTGGCGTTGTCGACCAGGCGTCCGCTTAATTCATCGAGTTTTTCGAGGAAGGGGAAGTCAGAGTCTGCGAACGCCAGCAGGCGCTTGCTTTTTGATTTGCGGCCTTTGCCAATGCCCATGAACTGCCAGAAGATCGGCTCGTAGCTGCTTTGGCGCAGCTGTTTTTCGGTCAGCGGCTGGTCGGACGTGCTGCCGTCGGTGACGAACATGACATACACCGGGATCGCGCCCTTGACGGGTGCCTTGCGTTCGGCGCCGGCGCCGTCCGGGAAGTAGAACTTGCGCACCGCTTCCATCGCCCGCCCGTAGCGGGTGTCGCCTTCGAGCGGGTGGCGCGAGATCACGTTCTGGATGTAGGTGGGCGCGTTGGACAGAGTCATGGGCGCCGGCCGGTGCACGCCGGAGCCGAACAGGAATACGTCGATCTCGCCATCATCGTCGAACTTGCAGCCAAGCGCCAGGATGCGGTCGGAAAACTGTTGTACCAAGCCCTTTTTGTAGAGCGAGGTCATGGAACCGGAAATGTCGAGTACCAGCGCGACCTTGGCGCGGTGCGCCGACAGGCCGACCTTGGCCAGCGAAACGCCGGCGTGCTTGACCAGGCTGACCAGCTGCGGCGCTTCGCGTTCGATGCGTTTTTCCAGCGAAATGCGCGCTGGCGGCGGCGCGGCGTCAGTCACCGCGCCGCCGAAGTGGGCAACGAGCGCATCAAGGCCGCCGTTGAAGCCC
Organism: Massilia sp. TSP1-1-2; assembly: GCF_049896185.1. Classification (NCBI taxonomy): domain Bacteria; kingdom Pseudomonadati; phylum Pseudomonadota; class Betaproteobacteria; order Burkholderiales; family Oxalobacteraceae; genus Massilia; species Massilia sp. TSP1-1-2. The sequence goes on along the minus strand of NZ_JAFCTU010000003.1, from coordinate 81,897 downwards.
TGGCCGACGGCCATGAAGCGCCACTGGCCGTCCTTGCGGTACAGCGTGCCGAGCATGGCGGCGCGCTCCTGGGCGAAGTCGGCGCCGCTGAAAGGGAAGCGGGCGGCGTCGCCCAGTTGCAGAGCGCTCGCGCCCAGCTGGGCCAGGGTGCCGGCGCCGTCGACGCTGGCAGTGATGACGAGCTGGTCGATTGCCGCGGGCAGGCGCGTGGTGTCGATTGCGAAGCTGGCGCCGTTGGGGGCGGGCGTCATCGCCACGCCGCCGCACGGGGTTGCGCTCTGGTTGAAGAACGTCATGTACGGTTCGGCCAGCAGCTTGCCGCCGGCGTTCAGGCCGAAGCACGCAAAGTCCAACGGCACGCCGTTGGCGGCCAGCGAAATGACAATACGCCCGTTGCCCGTCATTGTAGCCAGTGGCAGGCGCTGCCCCCGTGAAAGCTGTTCCATCGTGCTCCGCTGTAAAAGAATTGGGTGCTGACTGGTCCGGATGGCGCGTTTGCGCTGCGGACCAGTCAGGTACTTAGGCGTTGACGCCGAACGAGCGGGCCAGGGGGCCCAGGCCGCCCTTGAAACCCTGGCCGATGGCCTTGAATTTCCATTCGGCGCCGGCGCGATACAGTTCACCGAAAATCATCGCCGTTTCGACCGAGCCGTCTTCGGACAGGTCATAGCGCGCCAGTTCCTTGTCGCCGTCGGCGTTCAGGCAGCGGATGTAAGCCTTGCCAACCATGCCGAAGTTTTGCTTGCGCGCGTCCGCTTCATGGATCGTGACGCACAGGGACACCTTGTCGATGTCGGCCGGCACCTTCGACAGGTCGACCAGGATCTTCTCGTCGTCGCCTTCGCCCACGCCGGACGTATTGTCGCCCTGATGGGTGACCGAGCCGTCGGTCGACTTGAGGTTGTTGTAGAAGATGAAATCGCTGTCGCCGCGAACCTTGCCGTCGTTTTTCTGCAGGAATGCGCTGCCGTCGAGGTCGAACGCGGCGCCGTCGGTGGCGCGCGGATCCCAGCCCAGGCCGATCATCACGCGCGTCAAGCCGGGTTCTTCCTTGCTCAGGTTGACGTTGCCGCCTTTTTGCAAACTGATTGCCATATAAATCTCTCCTTGGTTGAAATTCCGAAAAAGACCCGATTGGCCGGGTCTTGCTACAACAACCCTAGATGGGCACGTTTTGTAATCAATCAAGCAATCTATTTTAGCTCGAATACAACGCCGCACACGTAGTTGCTGGACAGAAATTGCAGCGCCAAGGTAGACTGGAATCCTCCTTTGCCACGCAGCTTGCCATGACCATCGACCTTGACAGCCGCCGCTCCATCCGCAAGATTGCCTGTGCGGATTTTGCTGCCTATCCGGTCTGGGAATGGGCGATCAACGAGGGCGCTCCGCTGGGCGACGGCGATTCCTTCCTGCGCCCGACCTCGCTCGACAGCCTGGGCCTCGATGCGGGGCGGCATTATGTAGTGAGTGCGACGGCCACGCTGAGCGAGGGCAGCGTGCTGCCGGCCTGCGTCGAAGTCAGCGTGCGCGGCAACCGGCGCCACGTTGAGCCGATGTTTATCTTCCTGCAGGAGCGCCATCTCGACTTTGGTGGCTCAGAGACAAAAACCGTGCTCAGTCACTACACCAAGCGCGCGGGTTGCCGCCCGCTGCGCTGGACGCTGGCCGTGCCGTTCGCGGGTGGAACGGTGCTGCCGTCGGGCATGTTGCGCGAGAGCTTGCTGTCGCGGGTCACGCGGCTGTGGACGCGGCTGCGGCGGGCGGCGGTAGGCAAGAGCGTCCTAGTGCCGTAGTACTTGCTTTGCGGCCTACACAGCAGGCATTCGTTTTGCAACCTCCCCCGGGGTCAGTTCCCCCATTGCGACACGAGCACATCTGCTGCTTGATGAGCTCGTGTCGCAATGGGGGAACTGACCCCCTAGAGATTGCAATGGGGGAACTGACCCCCTAGAGATTTCTAGAGATTTCCACAATCGCAAAGGCTGGCCGGGCAACAACCGCTACCGGAGTCTCACCCAATCGGCTGCTTACTATTGCGCTTTGGCGGGGGAGGGCGTGATAAACTCGCTGAAACGGGGGGCGCGATGAACTTGACCTTGGAATGCGAGCAGGAAGCTGACGGTCGCTGGATTGCGGAGGTTCCTGAATTGCCGGGTGTGATGGCCTACGGCATGTCGCCCAATGATGCGATGGCGAAAGCACAGGTGCTCGCACTGAGGGTCATTGCCGAGCGCATTGAACATGGCGAGTCGTTGCCTATCAGTTTTAGTATTTCTCTTCCCGTTAACGTATGACGCAGTGGCCTTCATCGAAGGCCAAGCGGGTTTTGGCTGCCCTTCTAAAAGCAGGCTGGACAATAAAGCGACAAAGCGGTTCGCATCGCACGCTCAGCCGTGACGGCTGGCCAGATGTCGTGTTCGCGTTCCACGACAGCGCAGAAATTGGCCCCGTCATGCTGGCGCGCATTGCCAAGCGAACGGGCTTGGGCGCTTCCGACCTGTGAGCGCCGCCGTACTGCCCCAAACGCTGACACAACACATCGCCATACCCCCAACTAAGTTGTTGCGTCAAGCCCTTTTGCACGTTATACTAGCCGGCTTCGGTATGGATTCGTCCGTTTTGAATCTGTCCTTTACTTGGTAGTTAAACAAAGCCCCGCCCAATCGCAGGTGGGAATGGAGAAAAAATGAGCCTAGGCCTTCTCGGTCGCAAGGTTGGAATGATGCGCATCTTTACGGATGAAGGGGACTCGATCCCTGTCACCGTGCTGGACGTGTCGAACAACCGTGTTGCGCAAGTCAAAACTCCTGAAACAGACGGTTACTCCGCTGTTCAGGTCGCTTTCGGTCAACGTCGCGCTTCCCGTGTGACCAAATCGGTAGCGGGTCACCACGCCAAAGCTGGCGTCGAAGCCGGCACCATGCTGCGCGAATTCCGCGTAGATGCAGGCAAAGCTGCCGAACTGAAAACTGGCGACATCGTCGCCGCTTCGCTGTTCGAAGTCGGTCAAAAGATCGACGTTCAGGGCGTTACGATCGGTAAGGGTTACGCTGGCGTCATCAAGCGTTACCACTTCTCTTCCGGTCGCGCTACCCACGGTAACTCGCGTTCGCACAATGTGCCGGGCTCGATCGGTATGGCGCAGGATCCAGGTCGCGTTTTCCCTGGTAAGCGCATGACCGGTCACCTTGGTGACGTTAACCGTACCGTACAGAATCTCGTCATCGCCCGTATCGATGCCGACCGTCAGCTGTTGCTGGTCAAAGGCGCCGTACCAGGTGCGAAAAATGGCCAAGTGATCGTCTCGCCTGCCATTAAATCCAAAGTTCAGAAGGGAGCTTAATTATGGAACTCAAGCTTCTGAATGAGCAAGGACAAGCAGGTTCGAACGTTGCTGCAGCCGATACCGTTTTCGGCCGTGACTACAACGAAGCACTGATTCACCAGATCGTGGTCGCCTACGCCGCTAACGCGCGTTCGGGTAACCGCAAGCAGAAAGACCGTGAAGAAGTCCACCACACGACCAAGAAGCCTTGGCGCCAAAAAGGCACCGGCCGCGCTCGTGCCGGTATGTCGTCCTCGCCTCTGTGGCGCGGCGGCGGTCGTATTTTCCCGAACTCGCCTGACGAGAACTTCACCCACAAAGTCAACAAGAAGATGTATCGCGCAGGTATCTGCTCGATCCTGTCGCAGTTGGCCCGTGAAGAGCGTCTGGTCGTCGTTGAGTCGATGAGCATCGATGCTCCCAAGACCAAAATGCTGTCGCAGAAGCTTGCCAGCATGGGTCTGGAATCGGTCATGATCATCACCGACAATCTGGAAGAGAACCTGGAACTGGCGTCGCGCAACCTGCCGCACGTGCTCGTCGTTGAGCCGAAGCATGCAGATCCGATGTCGCTGGTGTTCTACAAAAAAATCGTGGTCACCAAAGCAGCACTGGCCATGATCGAGGAGATGTTCGCATGAGCGGCATACTGAAATTTTCCGAAGAGCGCCTGATGAAGGTTCTCCAGGCGCCGGTCATTTCCGAGAAGGCCACCATGGTCGCGGAAAAGAACGAGCAGATCGTGTTCCGCGTATTGCCGGATGCGACCAAGCCTGAAATCAAGGCAGCCGTTGAACTGTTGTTCAAGGTTGAAGTCCTGTCCGTCCAGACAGCCAATCGCCAAGGTAAGCAAAAGCGTTCGGGCCGTTTCAATGGCCGTCGCAATCATACCAAGCGTGCTTTCGTGTGCCTGAAGCCTGGCCAGGAAATCAATTTTGTCGAGGAGGCTAAATAATGGCACTCGTAAAGATGAAACCAACCTCACCAGGCCGTCGCGGCATGGTGAAGGTTGTGAACCCGGACCTGTACAAAGGTCGTCCGTTCGCAGCCCTGGTTGAAAAGAAATCGAAAACTGCCGGCCGTAACAACAACGGTCACATCACCACCCGCCACATCGGCGGCGGTCACAAGCAGCACTATCGCCTGATCGACTTCAAGCGTCAGAAGGATGGTATTCCGGCAAAGGTCGAGCGTATCGAATACGATCCAAACCGTACCGCGAACATCGCCCTGCTGTGCTATGCAGACGGTGAGCGCCAGTACATCATCGCTACCAAGGGCATGGCCGTTGGTGACAGCGTGATGAACGGTTCGGAAGCGCCGATCAAGTCGGGCAACTGCCTGCCGATCCGCAACATCCCGGTCGGTACGATCATGCATTGCGTCGAAATGCTGCCAGGTAAGGGTGCCCAGATGGCCCGTACCGCCGGCGCCGGCGTGGTGCTGATGGCACGCGAAGGTACCTACGCTCAAGTGCGCCTGCGCTCGGGTGAAGTACGCCGCGTGCACATCGAGTGCCGCGCAACCGTTGGCGAAGTCGGCAATGCCGAACACAGCCTGCGCAAGATCGGTAAAGCTGGTGCGATGCGCTGGCGCGGTGTTCGTCCTACCGTTCGCGGTGTGGTCATGAACCCGGTCGATCACCCGCACGGTGGTGGTGAAGGTAAAACCGCAGCTGGTCGTCATCCAGTGTCGCCTTGGGGCCAACAGACGAAGGGTAAGAAGACGCGCCGTAACAAGCGTACGACTTCGATGATCGTCTCGCGCCGCGGCAAGAAATAAGGATAAGACATGACACGTTCATTGAAAAAAGGGCCGTTTATCGACGCCCACCTGGTGAAAAAAGTCGAAACCGCGCAAGCGAACAAAGACAAAAAGCCAGTAAAAACCTGGTCGCGCCGTTCGACGATTTCGCCAGACTTCATCGGTCTGACGATCGCTGTACACAACGGCAAGCTGCACGTGCCGGTGTACATCTCCGAGAACATGGTTGGACACAAGCTCGGCGAATTCGCACTGACCCGTACGTTCAAGGGCCATGCCGCTGACAAGAAGGCGAAGAAATAATGGAAACCAAAGCTATCCTCAAAGGTGTGCGCCTGTCGGATCAAAAAGGCCGCCTGGTTGCCGATCTGATTCGCGGCAAGAAAGTCGGCGCAGCACTCGACATCTTGCAGTTCAGCCCGAAAAAAGGTGCAACGATCATCAAGAAGGTTCTGGAGTCCGCCATCGCGAACGCCGAACACAATGATGGCGCTGACATCGACGAGTTGAAAATCGTACAGATCTATGTTGAAAAGGGTCCGATCCTGAAGCGCTTTACTGCACGCGCTAAAGGTCGGGGCGATCGTATCTCGAAACAATCCTGTCACATCTACGTGACTGTCGGTAACTAAGGGGTCACGATGGGACAGAAGATTCATCCAACAGGCTTTCGCCTGTCAGTAACCCGTAACTGGGCATCGCGTTGGTACGCGGGCAATGGTAACTTTGCCCAAATGCTCAACGAAGATCTCGCAGCACGTGCTTATCTGAAAAAGAAACTGAAGAACGCTTCGGTTGGCCGCATCGTCATCGAGCGTCCTGCCAAGAACGCGCGTTTCACGATCTACAGCTCACGCCCAGGCGTGGTCATTGGTAAAAAAGGCGAGGACATCGAAGTACTGAAGACCGCGCTGACCAAGATCATGGGTGTGCCGGTTCACGTGAACATCGAAGAAATCCGCAAGCCGGAAATTGACTCGCAGTTGATCGCCGATTCGATTTCGCAGCAGCTGGAAAAACGGATCATGTTCCGCCGTGCGATGAAGCGCGCCATGCAAAATGCCATGCGTCTCGGTGCACTCGGTATCAAGATCATGTCTTCGGGCCGTTTGAACGGTATCGAAATCGCTCGTAAAGAGTGGTACCGCGAAGGCCGTGTGCCACTGCACACGCTGCGCGCCGATATCGACTACGGTACCAGCGAAGCGGCAACGACCTACGGCATCATCGGCGTCAAGGTCTGGGTATACAAAGGTGACCGCGCGCCAAACGGCGACGCACCAGTCATCGATAGCCCGGCTGACGAAAAGAAGAGCCGCGGCCCGCGCCGTGACGATGGCAAACCAGCTGGCCGTCCGCGTCCAGCCGGCGCCCCTGGCCGTCCAGGTTCAACCCCAACTGGCGCACCAGTGGTCAAGGCCCGTCCTGCAGTCGCAGTGAAGAAGCCGGAAGCCGCAGCTGCCGCACCAGCTGAGAAAGCAGGAGAATAAATCATGCTGCAACCAGCACGCAGGAAGTATCGTAAAGAGCAGAAAGGTCGTAACACCGGCATTTCGCACACCCGCGGCACCGCGGTCTCGTTCGGTGAATTCGGTCTGAAGGCAGTCGCCCGCGGCCGTATCACGGCGCGTCAGATCGAAGCTGCACGTCGTGCCATGACCCGTCACATCAAGCGCGGTGGTCGTATTTGGATCCGTATTTTCCCGGACAAGCCAATTTCGAACAAGCCAGCTGAAGTTCGTATGGGTAACGGTAAAGGCAATCCAGAGTACTACGTCGCTGAAATTCAGCCAGGCAAGGTACTGTACGAGATGGACGGCGTCGACGAGACTTTGGCACGTGAAGCGTTCCGTCTGGCCGCAGCCAAACTGCCACTGGCGACGACTTTTGTCATCCGCCAAGTCGGCACTTAAAAGGAGTTGTAAATGAAAGCATCAGAACTCCGCGGCAAAGACCAGCCAGCGCTTGAAAAAGAGCTGAATGAGTTGTTGAAGGCCCAGTTCGGCATGCGTATGCAAATCGCTACGCAACAGCTGAGCAACACTTCGCAGCTCAAGAAGGTACGCCGCGATATCGCGCGTGTAAAGACTGTCATGAACTCGAAGGAAGCCAAATGAGCGACACCCCTAAAGTAGCGCTGAAGCGCACGCTGGTCGGTAAAGTGGTGTCGGACAAGATGGACAAGACGGTTACCGTGTTGATCGAGCGTCACGTCAAGCACCCGCTGTACGGCAAGATCATCATGCGTTCGAACAAGTATCACGCGCATGACGAAGGCAATGTGGTCAAGATGGGTGACACCGTCGAGATCCAGGAAGGTCGCCCGATCTCCAAGACCAAAGCTTGGACAGTAACGCGCGTTGTTCAGGCAGCGCCAGTTATCTAAGAGCTTTAAGCTTTACCAGTAGTGCCGGATGGGGCGGCCGCAGAGGAGCGCGGCAGCCAGCTTCCGGATAATAGTTCTTGCGGGCCCGCCAGTATTGTGTGATACTAGCGGGCTTCGTTCATGTAACGCCGCATATCAGTCACCCCGGTGGCAGCGGCCTAATAAAACGTAAGTTTTTGGAAAGTCCATCACCCAATCAGCGTTCTCCAGCAAGGAGGACACTGGCGGGACCAAGACTGACCGCAGGCCCACATCGTGGGGATTCTTCGGCTTAAGTTGGGAAAGAGAATACTATGATTCAAACTGAAAGCCGGCTCGAAGTAGCCGACAATACCGGTGCCAAGGAAGTTATGTGCATCAAGGTATTGGGCGGTTCCAAGCGCCGTTACGCTGGCATTGGCGACGTGATCAAGGTAACCGTCAAGGTTGCTGCGCCACGCGGCCGTGTCAAAAAAGGTGAAATTTATAACGCCGTGGTTGTCCGCACCGCTAAAGGTGTGCGCCGCCCAGACGGCTCGCTGGTGAAGTTCGACGGCAATGCCGCCGTACTGCTCAACGCCAAGCTCGAGCCGATCGGTACCCGTATTTTTGGACCAGTCACGCGCGAACTGCGCACTGAAAAGTTCATGAAAATCGTGTCCCTGGCACCTGAAGTTCTGTAAGGAGTCGCAATGGATAAGATTCGTAAAAACGACGAAGTCATCGTTCTGACCGGCAAAGACAAGGGCAAGCGCGGCGTTGTTCAACAGCGTGTAGACGCTGAACATGTCGTGGTTGAAGGCGTCAACATCGCTAAAAAAGCGACCAAGCCTAACCCAATGACCGGCGTAACTGGTGGTATCGTCGATAAGACAATGCCGATTCACGTGTCCAACGTTGCATTGTTCAATGCAGCGACTGGCAAGGCAGACCGCGTGGGCTTCAAAGACGTAGACGGCAAGAAAGTCCGCGTTTTCAAGTCCTCCGGCGAAGTAGTGAAAGCTTAAATCATGACACGTCTCCAAGAGTTTTATAAAGACAAAGTCGTTGCCGACCTCGTAACCAAATTTGGTTACAAGTCGCCAATGGAAGTGCCGCGCCTGACCAAGATCACCCTGAACATGGGCTTGGGCGAGGCAATCGCGGACAAGAAGATCATCGAACACGCAATGGGCGACATGACCAAGATCGCCGGCCAAAAGCCAGTGACCACCAAGGCACGTAAAGCTATTGCAGGTTTCAAGATCCGTGAAGGCTACCCACTCGGTGCGATGGTCACCCTGCGCGGCGCCCGCATGTACGAGTTCCTGGATCGCTTCATCACCGTGGCCCTGCCGCGCGTGCGCGACTTCCGTGGTGTGAATGGCCGTTCGTTCGATGGTCGTGGCAACTACAACATCGGTGTCAAGGAACAGATCATTTTCCCTGAAATCGAGTACGACAAGATCGATGTGCTGCGTGGTTTGAATATCAGCATCACGACGACCGCCAAGACCGACGACGAAGCGAAAGCACTCCTCGCCGCCTTTAAATTTCCGTTCAGAAACTGAGATCATGGCAAAACTATCACTGATCAACCGCGAACAGAAGCGTGCAGACCTGGTGGCAAAATTTGCCCCTAAGCGTGCAGCTCTGAAAGCCATCATCGATGACCAGTCGAAGACGGAAGAAGAACGCTATGAAGCCCGTCTGAAGTTGCAGGCTCTGCCGCGCAACTCGGCACCGACCCGCCAGCGTAACCGCTGCGCAATCACCGGTCGTCCGCGTGGCACATTCCGTAAATTCGGTCTGGGTCGCATCAAGCTCCGTGAATTCGCCATGCGTGGTGAAATTCCGGGTATGACTAAAGCAAGCTGGTAATAGGAGAATATGCAATGAGTATGAGCGATCCTATCGCCGATATGCTGACCCGCATTCGCAATGCACAAGGCGTTCAAAAAACGACCGTGGCCATGCCATCGTCGAAAGTCAAAGTGGCGATTGCCAACGTCCTCAAGGACGAGGGTTACATTGAAGATTTCGCCGTCACCGCAGCTGGTGGCAAGGCGGAACTGAAGATCGGTTTGAAGTATTACGTTGGCCGTCCGGTCATCGAGCGCTTAGAGCGCGTGTCCCGTCCGGGCCTGCGCGTCTACAAGGGCAAAGATGATATCCCTACCGTCATGAACGGCCTGGGTGTGGCGATTGTGTCGACCCCGCAAGGCGTCATGACAGACCGCAAAGCACGCGCCACCGGTGTCGGCGGCGAAGTTATCTGCTACGTGGCTTAAGGAGTATCGACAATGTCCCGAGTAGCTAAAATGCCGATCACTGTTCCAGCTGGCGCCGAAGTGGCGATCACTGCAGCAGCGATCACCGTCAAGGGCCCGCTGGGCACCATGACCCAGAACCTGAACGGCCTGGTAAAAGTAGAAAACAAAGATGGCACCCTGTCGTTTGACGTCGTCAACGACAGCCGTGAGTCGAACGCGATGTCCGGCACCTTGCGTGCCTTGGTCAACAATATGGTGACCGGCGTGACCAAAGGCTTCGAGAAGAAGCTGTCGCTGGTAGGCGTGGGCTACAAAGCCCAGGCCGCCGGTGACAAGCTGAACCTGTCGCTGGGTTTCTCGCACCCTGTTGCGCACCAGATGCCAGCCGGCGTGACCGTGACCACCCCAACCCCGACCGAGATCATCATCAAGGGTATCGATCGTCAACAGGTTGGTCAAGTCGCTGCCGAAGTGCGTGCTTACCGCTCCCCTGAGCCTTATAAAGGCAAGGGCGTCCGCTATGTGGACGAAGTGGTTAAGCTTAAAGAAACCAAGAAGAAATAAGGCTGACCATGGACAAGAAAGAATCACGTCTGCGTCGTGGACGCCAGACCCGCATCAAGATCGCTTCGCTGAAAGTAAATCGCTTGTCGGTACACCGTACCAACCTGCACATTTACGCCAGCCTGATCAGCCCGGACGCCAAAGTTCTCGTTTCGGCCTCGACGGCCGAAGCGGAAGTGCGCGCCGAACTGGCAGGCAAGAGCGGCGCCGGCGGCAATGCCGCCGCTGCTGCCCTGGTCGGCAAGCGTGTAGCGGAGAAAGCACTCAAAGCAGGGATTACCGAAGTTGCGTTTGACCGCTCCGGTTTCCGTTACCACGGCCGTGTGAAGGCGTTGGCTGAAGCCGCGCGTGAAGCCGGTCTGAAGTTCTAAGGAAGAATCGTCATGGCAAAAATGCAAGCTAAAATGCAAAGCGACAAGCCGGATGATGGCATGCGCGAAAAAATGATCGCGATCAACCGCGTGACCAAAGTGGTCAAGGGTGGTCGTATCATGGGTTTCGCCGCGTTGACCGTCGTCGGTGACGGCGATGGCCGCATTGGCATGGGCAAGGGCAAGTCGAAGGAAGTACCGGTTGGTGTGCAGAAGGCAATGGAAGAAGCCCGTCGCAACCTGATCAAGGTACCTCTCAAGAACGGCACGATCCACCACAACGTATCGGGCAAGCACGGCGCATCGAAAGTCATCATGATGCCCGCCAAGCCAGGTACCGGCGTGATCGCTGGCGGCGCAATGCGCGCTATCTTCGAAGTAATGGGCGTGACCGATATCGTGGCGAAATCCACGGGCTCGTCGAACCCTTACAACCTGGTGCGCGCCACGCTCGACGGTCTGTCAAAAATGAGTACTGCTTCCGACATCGCCGCCAAGCGCGGCAAGTCGGTCGAAGACATCCTAGGCTAAGAGGAACATCATGGCAAACACCATCAAAGTACAATTGGTCAAAGGGCTGATCGGCACGCGGCAAGACCACCGTGCCACCGTCCGCGGTCTGGGCTTGCGTCGTGTTAACTCGGTGTGCGAGTTAGAGGACACCCCATCCGTACGCGGCATGATCAATAAAGTGTCGTACCTCGTTAAAGTAGTCGCTTAAGCCTTCGGGCTTAAGTAACGGAGAAACTTATGGAATTGAACACAATCCAACCAGCCGAAGGCGCCAAGCACTACAAGCGTCGCGTCGGTCGTGGTATTGGCTCGGGCATCGGTAAAACCGCTGGCCGTGGTCACAAAGGTCAGAAATCGCGTTCGGGCGGCTTTCATAAAGTCGGTTTCGAAGGCGGTCAGATGCCTCTGCAGCGCCGTCTGCCTAAGCGTGGTTTCAAATCGCTCAACGCAACGTTCAAAGCTGAAGTACGCCTGTCGGACCTGAACAACCTGCCTGTCGGCGATGTCGACATCCTAGTGTTGAAGCAAGCTGGCATTTTGCAAGTCCTGGCGCGCGATGTGCGCGTGATCCTGTCCGGCGAAGTCACCAAAGCGGTGAACCTCAAAGGCTTGAAAGTGACTGCAGGCGCGAAAGCGGCAATCGAAGCAGCTGGCGGCTCGGTAGCGTAAGTTGCAGATCTAACAGCTTGATCGGAGCAAAAATTGGCGACTAATTCACAACTCGGTAAAAGTGCAGCTGCCGGTTTCCCTTGGGGTCGTCTCTGGTTTTTGCTTGGCGCGTTAGTCGTTTATCGTCTCGGTGCGCACGTTCCTGTCCCAGGAATCGACCCGGCACAACTGGCTAGCCTGTTCAAGCAAAACTCTGGCGGTGTCCTGGGCATGTTCAACATGTTCTCGGGCGGCGCGCTGGAACGTTTCGCGGTATTTGCACTTGGCATCACGCCTTACATCTCGGCCTCGATCATCATGCAACTGGTGTCGATCGTTTCCCCGCAGATGGAAGCGCTAAAGAAAGAAGGCGAATCCGGACGCCGCAAGATTACCCAGTACACCCGGTACTTCACGGTCGTGCTGGCGTTGTTCCAGGCTTTTGCCATTGCGGTCGCGCTCGAGTCGCAGCCGAATCTAGTGATCGAGCCTGGCATGGTGTTCCGCTTCGTTACGGTAGTGACGCTGTTGACTGGTACCATGTTCCTGATGTGGCTCGGCGAGCAGATCACGGAGCGCGGCCTCGGTAACGGTATTTCGATCATTATTTTCGCTGGTATCGCAGCGGGATTGCCGGCCGGACTGGTGCAGATGTTCTCGCTAGTATCGAACGGTTCGATGCACCCGGTGGCGCTGATCGTCATCCTGATGCTGGTGGCCTTCGTGACCTTCGCAGTGGTGTTCGTGGAACGCGGTCAGCGCAAGATTTTGGTCAACTATGCGAAGAAGCAGGTCGGCAACAAGGTATATGGCGGTCAAACCAGCCACTTGCCTTTGAAGCTGAACATGGCCGGCGTGATTCCGCCGATCTTCGCCTCGTCGATCATTATGTTTCCCGCGACGATCGTCGACTGGTTCACCAAGGGCAAGGACACCAGCGGCCCGGTGATCGGTTTCTTGAAAGACTTGGCAGCATCGATGGGGCCCGGTGAGCCCATCCATGCGCTGTTGTATGCAGTGGCAATCATCTTTTTCTGTTTCTTCTATACGGCGCTGGTGTTCAACAGCAAAGAAACAGCGGATAACTTGAAGAAAAGTGGTGCATTCGTTCCCGGGATTCGTCCAGGCGACCAGACTGCCCGCTACATCGACAAGATCCTGATGCGCTTGACACTGGCTGGTGCGGTGTACATCACCTTGGTGTGTTTGTTGCCGGAATTTTTACAGGCCAAATGGAAAGTTCCTTTCTATTTCGGCGGTACGTCCCTGTTGATTATTGTGGTTGTTACCATGGATTTCATGGCTCAAGTACAAAACTACGTCATGTCGCAGCAATATGAATCGCTGCTGCGCAAGGCGAATTTCAAGGGCGGTATTCCGACGCGATAAGCGCCCAGGAGCGGTCGAACCGAATGGCAAAAGACGACGTCATACAGATGCAAGGCGAGATTCTCGAGAATCTCCCAAATGCTACGTTTCGGGTAAAGCTGGAAAACGGTCACGTGGTGCTCGGACATATTTCGGGAAAGATGCGGATGAACTATATCCGCATCCTTCCTGGCGACAAGGTCACGGTGGAGCTCACGCCCTATGACCTGAGCCGGGCCAGGATTGTGTTCCGGACCAAGTAAATAATTTAGAAGTCGAACCAAATCGTAAAGAGGCAATTATGAAAGTTCTCGCATCAGTCAAGCGGATCTGCCGCAACTGCAAGATCATCAAGCGCAAAGGCGTTGTCCGCGTAATCTGCGTGGAACCGCGTCATAAGCAGCGTCAAGGTTAATTTAACGTTATTTATTGAGGATAACGAATGGCACGTATTGCAGGGGTTAATATCCCAAATCATCAGCACACCGTCATCGGCTTAACCGCCATCTACGGTGTTGGCCGCCCACGCGCACAAAAAATTTGCGCAACGACGGGTGTAGCGACCAATAAAAAGGTCAAGGATCTCGACGATAGCGAACTGGAAAAGCTGCGTGACGCAGTCGGAACGTTCGTTGTCGAAGGCGATCTGCGCCGTGAACTGTCCATGAACATCAAGCGGTTGATGGACTTGGGTTGCTACCGCGGCATGCGCCATCGCAAGGGTCTGCCTTGCCGTGGTCAGCGGACCCGCACCAATGCACGGACTCGCAAGGGTCCGCGCAAAGCCGCACAATCGCTTAAGAAATAACTAGGAAACGACTATGGCCAAGCAACAAAGCAGCGCCGCAGCAGCACGCGTACGCAAAAAAGTTAAAAAGAACGTCGCCGAAGGCATTGCACATGTCCACGCTTCTTTCAACAACACCATCATCACGATCACCGATCGCCAGGGCAATGCTCTGTCGTGGGCGACGTCTGGCGGTGCTGGCTTCAAGGGTTCGCGTAAATCGACCCCGTTCGCAGCGCAGGTTGCGGCTGAAGCAGCAGGCAAGGTCGCTGTCGAGTGCGGCGTGAAGAACTTGGAAGTGCGTATCAAGGGCCCCGGTCCTGGTCGTGAATCCGCAGTTCGCGCTTTGAACAACCTGGGTATCAAGATCACTGAAATCCAGGACGTGACGCCAGTGCCGCACAACGGCTGCCGTCCACCGAAGCGTCGTCGTATCTAAGACATACGATAAGAATTACCCGACGCCGGATTCGTCTGGCCGTCGTTAGCGAAATAAAGATTGCCGGAGCAGCCCCCGCAAGGGTATACTGCCCGGCTGTTCATGCATGCCATGTTTTTACATGCGCTGCTGGAACGCTATCTTTACTCTTGTAAGCCACCGTCTGCTTGAAAGCGAAGTGGACTAGCGCCTGCCACACCATGCGGTGTTGCCGGGGCGTCATACAAAGGAATTATTGTGGCACGTTATATCGGACCTAAAGCAAAACTGTCCCGCCGTGAAGGTACGGACCTGTTTCTCAAGAGCGCACGCCGCTCCCTCGATTCGAAATGCAAACTGGACGTCAAGCCAGGCCAGCACGGTGTCAAATCCGGTGCGCGTACCTCGGACTACGGCAACCAGCTGCGCGAAAAGCAAAAAGTCAAGCGCATGTACGGCATCTTGGAGCGTCAGTTCCGCCGTTACTTCGCCGAAGCCAACCGTCGCAAGGGCAACACCGGCGAAGCGCTGCTGCGTTTGCTGGAGGCGCGTCTGGACAACGTTTGCTACCGTATGGGCTTTGGCTCGACCCGCGCCGAAGCGCGCCAGCTGGTCAGCCACAAGGCATTCACGGTCAACGGCAACGTTGTGAACATCGCTTCGTACGCAGTGCGTACCGGTGACGTCATTGCAGTTCGTGAGAAGTCGAAGAAACAAGTACGTATCGCCGAAGCGCTGTCGCTGGCGGAACAGATTGGCATGCCTAGCTGGGTGTCGGTTGACTCGAAGAAAATGGAAGGCACCTTCCGTAGCTTCCCAGAGCGCAACGAAATCGCTAACGATGTCAATGAATCGCTGATCGTCGAGCTGTACTCGCGTTAAGAACGCCTGACCGCCTTCCTTGTTCACGCAGGGAGGGCGGTTTTGCCGTTGATATCGTTTCCCGCCCGCTTCTTCTTGACGCGGGCGTTTTCACTAATGCCATCAGCCTTATCGGTGTAATGAGCCGAGGGTATTGAAAAGGACATTTCATGCAAAACAGTTTGTTGAAGCCACGTATTATCGATGTTGAAGCCCTGGGCGCCGGTCACGCAAAAGTCGTGATGGAGCCATTCGAGCGTGGCTATGGCCACACATTGGGTAATGCGTTGCGCCGTGTTCTGCTGTCGTCGATGGTTGGCTACGCGCCTACCGAAGTGACGATCGCCGGCGTGGTCCATGAATATTCGTCGCTCGACGGCGTGCAGGAAGACGTCGTTGACTTGCTGTTGAACCTGAAGGGCGTTGTGTTCAAAGTGCACAACCGCGATTCGGTCACGCTGACCCTGAAAAAGGAAGGCGAAGGCGCGATTTTGGCTTCCGACATCGACTTGCCGCATGACGTCGAACTGATCAACCCGGACCATGTGATCGCTCACCTGACCGCCGGTGGCAAGCTGGACATGCAGATCAAGGTTGAAAAAGGCCGTGGCTACGTTCCAGGCAATGTGCGCCGCCTGTCGGAAGACACCAACAAGACGATCGGCCGCATCATTCTGGACGCGTCGTTTTCGCCGGTGCGCCGGGTCTCGTATTTCGTTGAATCGGCTCGCGTCGAACAGCGTACCGACCTCGACAAGCTGGTCATCAACATTGAAACCAACGGCGTGATCACGCCGGAAGAAGCGATCCGCCAGTCGGCCCGCGTTCTGGTGGACCAGTTGAATGTGTTCGCTGCACTGGAAGGCACGGAAGCTGCCGCCGAAGCGCCATCGCGCGCGCCGCTGGTCGATCCGATCCTGCTGCGTCCAGTCGACGATCTGGAACTGACCGTGCGTTCGGCCAACTGCCTGAAAGCAGAAAACATTTACTACATTGGCGACCTGATCCAGCGTTCGGAAAACGAATTGCTCAAGACGCCAAACCTGGGCCGCAAGTCCCTGAACGAAATCAAGGAAGTGCTCGCCTCGCGCGGCTTGACCTTGGGCATGAAACTCGAGAACTGGCCGCCTGCAGGTCTCGAAAAGTAAGCAACGCGCAAGCGTTGCGTGTCCTCGCGAACGCGGGGAACCAAGTTTTACCCCATCCGGGGCGGGTGCTCCGGATGTCTAACCAAGCTATCAACCGGCCCGCACTCAGTGAGTGATCGAAGAGCTGGATTTAAACAACTCGAAAGGAATTACCATGCGTCACCGTCACGGCCTTCGCAAGCTGAATCGTACCTCGTCCCACCGCCTGGCTATGCTGCGCAACATGACCGTTTCCCTGCTGCGTCATGAAGCCATCAAGACCACCGTCCCAAAAGCGAAGGAACTGCGCCGCGTTATCGAGCCGATCCTGACCATGGGCAAGACCGACACCCTGGCCAACAAGCGCCTGGCATTCGCCCGCCTGCGCGACCGCGAAATGGTGTTGAAGCTGTTCGCTGAACTCGGCCCACGTTACGCAAACCGCAATGGCGGCTACCTGCGTATCCTGAAAATGGGTTTCCGCGTCGGCGACAATGCGCCAATGTGCTACGTTGAATTGATGGATCGTCCGGACGTCACCAACGTTGAAGATGCTCCAACGGCTGAGTAATTAGTCCGTGATACGAAGAAAAAGCCAGGCGATGCCTGGTTTTTTTTCGTCCCTTGTGAGCCAGGTTGCGAAATTCGTGTCATTTTCAGAAGGCGACTGCTCGAATGTCTGGAGTCGGTTGCACCAACTGAAACATGCTTAGCCCGTACCCGCATGATGGACTGGCGTGTCGTGTAAAGTCACGGGCTACCTTGGCGATGGACTCCCCCGCCGCGAGACGGGCGATTGCTTCGATTTGCTGTACTATCGTTAGCGCTGGCGGCCGGCTCAAAGTCTTTCCTTCGGCACGCGCGCATGCGATACCCGTGGGTGCGCTCTATTAACAAAGCACGCTTGGAACTCAGCAACCGCGCTCAGCAGCTAAATGCCTGTTCAGGAATGTCTCGGACGTGAGACAAGCGTACAGCACACGTGTCGCTACGCCGTGTCGAGAGAGCAGCGCTTAGCGACTCGGGCTGCGAGGGCGTGGAAGAGATCAAAGAGAACCGTTGAGTTAAAGTTAACCGCGAATAAATCTACAAACCTTAATAGTCAACGGTTCCATAGTGCATCGTGCATCTACTATAATACGTTCTCTTTGCGACAATTAAATTTCACGCGTCGCGTTAACCACAATTGCTGCATCCCGTAATTTCTTAAACGATGCATACATTAAATCGTAAGTTTTATTATACCAATTATCAAAATCCTGCCGGCGATTTGAAGCGAGTGAATCGCGTTTTGCTTTTCGCGCGGTCTGATCAGTTGTGAAATGCTCAAAATCATTCAACAGCTTGTTCAGTATAGTGTACCCACGGGCGTATAAATCCGGAACTCCGGACATGATATTGTCTAGAGAATCTCTCGTATCCTGACAAAACTGGGAATAGCGGTATGAGTTCGCAGCATGCCCTATTGGAGCACTCCGGAATTCCTGGTTGTCCCTTGCAGTTTTGCACTCCACATAAATATTTCTTAATTCCAAGATGGTAGCCGCTGCGGCGGTACGTCTTTCGATAGCCCCGTTTGGATTGATTCTCCGATCAAGTTTTGGAAACGACTCTTCTAATAGGTCAGGAATTGCGTTAAAAATGTGTTCCCCTTGAGCACTCATTCTTTTAAACTCCCAGTAAATGGTGAATGGACGTACGCCGAGCAATCTAAGGTAAAGCATGTTAGTGCAGCAGTGCATTTTTTAAAGAAATAGCGGCCTAGGTTGACTTGGGCCGTATTTTTAGCAACCAAGCCAATCATAACCAATAATTATGGCTTGTTAATAATCTTTTCGCCGTCTGGCCGCAATTCTCCATTGGGTGAGACATGCCGGTACAGAGTCTGCCGCGTGACGCCAAGTTCTTTACAAAGCCCAGTCACGTTGGTTTCTGGTTTGCCCATGGAAGCCATCGCTAGGCGAAGCTTAGCAGGCGTCATCTTGAACGGCCGCCCGCCGCTACGCCCTCTAGCGCGCGCAGATGCCAACCCGGCGACAGTGCGCTCGGAAATTAGCTCGCGCTCGAACTCAGCCAAGGCGGCAAATATACCGAAAACTAGTTTGCCAGCGGCGTTTGTAGTATCGATTGCTGCGCCGTGGCCGTTTAACACCTTCAGTCCCACCCCGCGCGCCGTCAGGTCATGCACTGTATTGATCAAATGACGCAAATCCCGGCCTAACCGGTCCAACTTCCAAACCGCCAGGGTATCACCTTGGCGCAGCGCTTTGAGACAGGCGGCCAAGCCGGGACGATCTTCCCGTTTGCCTGATGCCTGATCTTCATAGAGATGCTTCGGGTCGACACCGGCCAACTCCAGCGCATCTCGCTGCAAGTGCGTCGTTTGCGAACCATCGGCCTTCGAGACCCGCATGTATCCAATTAACATGATTTCGTCTGTCACTTATACGGTCGATTGTGTGACAGTCCGTCCTGTCACTTGCCAATCATCAAAAACTGTCACTTAACCCGTTACTTAATGTATGACATGTAAAGGGTTCCGCTGGCTCATAATGTAACAGAAATTCGGCTGGAATTTGCTCTTTAGCAAATATCGCCCTAAGTTGCTCCAAAGAAGCAGGGTCGTTCCGACCGTACGACGCCAACCGGAATAGCGAACGTGCCGTTTCGGGATTGTGTCGAGCATCAAGAACGGCCTCTTCAATTGCTTCGGCCGCCTTTCGCCAGTAGTTGACGGGTTCTTCCGATCCCACGTGTACCGGCAGACCGTTTGTGAATTCTCTCTGCGGCTCTTGCACGAACAAGCCAGCGAACTCTCCGGCTGCATTCAAAATCTGCGATTCGATCAACCCGGTGGCTGTAGCCGCCGCCTCCAGCATTTGCAACTGCACCGAGTCCGCTAAAATCTCAAAGGCCTGCCATTGGCTCTGTCCGGCACGGAGCGGGTGGCCGCATCGCTCCCATACGTAACGGATAGCTTCACCGTATGATCCGCACAGCGATATCGGCGTGTTCAGCTCGTCCAACAAAGTGCGCAGCAGCCGAAACCAAAGTCCGGCATGGACCCGGCGGCGCGGTAGCTCGACGTATCCTGTTGTGAGTGCCTGCCAGGTGCGCCGGTCCATCGCCGAAATCGGCGCACTGGCCGGCCGCTGCCCACATGAAGCGTCATCCCAGCCCATGAACGTCCCAGTCCCTCCCCAATAGGGCTCCAGCCATCAACAATGCGTCGGGCAGCTCAATAGCAACGGCAATTGCCATATGAGTGGCAGCGCATGTTCCGCCGAGTCGCGAATGCAGGGCGGGCACGCCCGACGCAGCGGCTGCATCGGCAGCCAGGCGCGCCAGCTCATGATCGACCGCGTTTTTCGACGCCCCTTCGGCAGCAGAACTGATAGCTGAAAAACATAGGTTTCCAGGGCGGACGGAACCGAGTTGTCAAGACTGTCCAGCAGCCACGGCGTCCAGCCGGCGAAACTCATGCAGCGCAGACGGTCTTGCTCGATGCCGCTGCGCTGAGCCAGGGCTATCAACAGCGGTATCGGCGGCGCAGTGTCGAGGTCGTCGATCTGGCCGTGGCCAAGATCATGCTCCAGCAGCTCGCGCATGTCCATCTGGTAGCAGTCGGCGACACGATGAAGCCAGGACGACAATGCCTCGCCTTCCTTGGGGGCCGGATGTAGCGGCCAGCGTTGCGCCTGGCTCACATCAACTCCCGCTCGAACTGCCGGCGCCGCTCGCTGGGGCCAACGTAATCGGTCATGCTAAGCGTGCGGTGGTTGATGGCTTCCTCTCCGCTTTCCGCAGCGGCGACGGCCGCCGCTATCAGCAGATGTGCCAGTTCGCCGATGGTGCCCTCGCTGCGGGTTAGCAGATAGCGGGCCATATCCGGCGTGGCGATGGGCGAGCTTCGCCGCAACGGGAACGACGCGGCGAAGCTCGCCAGCAACGAATAGCAGTCATCGTTGGCCTCCCACAATGGAAGCATGACGGGCTCGAATCGGTTTTCCAGTTGATCGTCCGACCGGATGGCAAGGTACGCCTCGCGCGTGCCAACCCCGACCAGCGGAATGCGCAGCTCGTTGCCAAGAAAGCGCAGCAGATTGAGGAATTCCCGCCGGCTCACGCTGTTACCGGCAAGGACGTTGTGCAGCTCGTCGATCACCAGCATGCGCACACCGACGCGGCGCAGCAACGACAACGCCAATTGCTCCATCTCAGGCAGCCGCTGGCGCGGGCGCAGCGGCGCGCCCATGGCGGCGAGCAAGGCCATATAGAAGCGCGTGACCGATGGCTCCGATGGCATCTGCACGCACAGAACCGGGATGTGTTCCTGATCGTCGGTGGATGTGGCGGGGTGGGTACGGCAGAATTTCTCGATGATCATCGACTTGCCGTTGTTGGTCGGGCCGACCAGCAAGAGGTTGGGCATGCGCTGTTTGCTCGGCCACGCAAACAGGGTTTCCAGCCGGTTCAGCGCATCGACCGCGCGCGGATAGCCAATCCAGCGGTCGGCACGGATGCGCTGAATACGCTCGGCAGCCGGCAGACGGGCCAGCCCCTGTGCTCCCGGCAGCAGGTGGGATAGGTCGATGGCAGGAAATTCGTCCATGGCTACCATTCCTCGATCTGGCCAAATGGCATAGCAGCCGGTTGGCCTTCGGTTTGGGCATCAGGTACGTCAGTCACCGGCGGCGCAAGCTTGCCCGATGGCGATTGCGTTTTGAGATGCTGCCGCCGTTCCTGATCGCGCCGCGCCTTGCGCGTAGTGTGCTGAGCAGTATCCACGATGTCGCGCATTTGCCGGATCATGCGGAACAGCGCGGCCTCATCCACCTGTTCACGCCCGAGCTGCCGTAAGCTGGCCAGCGCCTGGCGTTGCTCCCACAACGTGATGGCGGGATGGGACAAGGTACGGTAGGGAATTTCCAGATAATGCTGCTCTTCCGGCTCCAGAATCCATATTCGGCTGATATCACGCGGGTCGCGCCGGATCAGGAATGCCGGCAAGCTTCCGCGCCGGGCGATCCATGGTTTGAGCGCGTCGGCATAGTAGTGGATGTGGTCGATGACAAAGCCCGTCCGGGTCAGTGCGCGTCGGATCACCGGCAGGAAATCGACAAGGAAAGCGGTTGCGTGCGTGACGATGGCCGGCGTGCCGGAACGGGCCACGGCATCGGCCCATAGCGCCGCCGGCGGCTGGAGCAGAGTTCCGTGCACAGAGCCGTGATAGGCACCGATTGCCAGGGTGAGCCAGCGTTCCAATTCGCGCAGCGTCAACGCCGCCATGCCGTCCGAATCGTACTTGCCGCGTTGGTTCGGGTTGGAAAACCTCGTGCCCGGCAATTCGTGGATCATCTGCATTGCGGTGCCGATGATTCGCTCCACGACGCCCCCAAAGTGCGGCAGGCCCGGCGGTCGATAACTCAACTGAATGCCGTGCTGTTCGCAGCCACGGCGCAGCGCCTCGCTCTTGAACTCGGCAGCATTATCCAGATAGAGCAGCTTGGGCTTGCCGCTCATCGGCCAATTCATTTCCACATCCAGACGTTCCAAGCTCGGGCGTTTGTCGCAGGCAGCGTGGGCCAGGCAAAGGCCGGCCGAGACGGCGGACGGGGCTTCCAGCGTGACCACCATACCGGGCACGCAGCGCGTGAATACGTCGATGGCGATTGTCAGGTAAGGGCGTCCAATGGGCTGCCGGTCACGCTCGTCCACGATAATCAGATCGATGACTGTATGGTCGATTTGAACTTGTTCAAGTGGCGCAGTGACTTCTGGAGGCAGGCCGCCGACGCCTTGCAAATCACGGGCATCATCCTGGCCACCCCGGCTGCGCACCACTTTTCGCGGGTCCAGGCTGGCGACGCGCAAAGCTACAGTGTTGCGTGCCGGCACCCGCAGCTTCTGTGCCTTGCACGCCTGTATTATTTCACGATACAGCGCCGCCAGGCTGCGCTTCTGCCGGGTCAGAAACCGCTTTTGCAACAGGTCGCGGATGATGAGCTCGACCGGCTCCGATAAGCGCCCCTTCCCTTTACCGCCGCTGGACTGACCTCGCGCAAAGTCCGTGACCAAGCCGGAGCCCTGGCGTGCGCGCCGGATCAAGACGTATACCTGCCTCCGGGACAAGCCCAACGAGTACGCGGCGTCATCGGCGGCCTGATGTCCGACAAAATCAAGTGCCGCGAGCGGCCCTACGACATCCATTCGTTGTCGCGCCTGCTCCCAGGCAGCATCCGGCAGTGTCAAGACCCCTTGCTCGGCTATGCGCTGTATTTCTGTTGCCACGCCCGCACCTCACTTCTGTGCATAGGAGTATTCAGCATAGTCGATGATGGTGAAGGCGGCTACTGACAAAAGTAAGTCAGGAATCGTATGCACAGTCGCCGTCTGGGTCAACAAAATGGTGCAGTCGCCTTCTGAAAATGACAATTCGCAATATCAGTGTCAGGTATTTTGGTCGCCCCAACTCTTCGATCCGGAAACCATGTATGCATTTTGAAGTCCCGAAAGCTTCGTCATTGAAAGAATTTGGCGGCGAATATCTGATGATCGTCATCAGTATCCTGACCGCGCTGGCGCTCGAACACGGCGCCCAGACACTGCATCATCGGACGGTCGCGCATGAAGCAAGCGAGAAGATCGATGCGGAGATCCGGGCCAACATTGAACAGATCAAGGCATTCCGCGTGTATAACCAACAGCAGGAGGACAAACTGGCGCTGATCCGCGAAGCTTTGCTGGCCGACATTCATGCCAAGAAAAGCGATGAGGAATTGAAAAAGCGCCTGCTTGGCGACTACCGGGGTGCCTTTGCGCTGAGCATTCGCACGCCCACCCTGCGGCGCGAGGCCTGGGACGTGGCGGTCGCCAACCAGGCCGTGAGCTGGATGCAGGCCGACGCGCTGAAGCGCTATTCCGTTGCATACGCATCCATGCGCGACATACAGTCGATTTCCATCACCGGCGGCAATAGCTTTCTGGATGGTCCGCGCATGATGGATGCGCTCAGCAATGCCCAGATGGGCGTGGTCGATGCGCACGAAACGTATCGTTTGCTCAATCAGATCATCTCTTCCTACCAGACCATCAATGGCAACCTGGCAACGCTGCAGAAGGAACTGGACGATACGGCCCCCGCCGATGGGTTGCGCGCCGCGCAATCCGGCCACGGCGCCGGGCAGGCCGGCAAGTAGGCAGACGCCCGTTATACCCGGTCAAGTCAAGAAAACCCAGCCTGCACCGACGCGAACGCTTCCTCCGGTGTACTATTCCGCTTGGTTTCGCGAAAGGAAGTCATGTACCGTTCTACCCTCAAGGCTGCGCTCGCGTGGCTGCTGCTGGCCTGCTCGCTGCTGCTGGCGGCCGCGCCGACGCTCGCGGCCGACGACTATCTCGATCCGGAAGCGGCCTTCAAGTTTTCGGCGCGCATGCTCGACCCGCAGACCGTGGCCGTCACCTACGACATCGCCGACGGCTACTATATGTACCGCGAACGCCTCAAGTTTACCGCCACCGGCGCCACGCTGGGCGAGCCGCGCATTCCGCACGGCAAGGTAAAGTACGACGAAACGTTCATGAAGAACGTCGAAACCTACCGCAAGAGCGTCACGATTACCATTCCCGTGCGCGCCAACGGCATGTTCACGCTGATGGCCAGCTCGCAAGGCTGCGCCGACGCCGGCCTGTGCTACGCGCCGCAAGACGCCAGCGCGCGTCTGGTAGGCGCCTTGCCTGGCGCCGGCCAGGCATTGGCGCCGGCCGATGGCGTCAGTGCCCCCGCCGCGCCGTCCGAACTGACCGGCATCGCGTCAGTGCTCGGTGGCGGCAAGCTGCTCGTGATCGTCCCGGCCTTTATCCTGCTCGGCCTGGGCCTGGCATTCACGCCCTGCGTGCTGCCGATGGTGCCGATCCTCGCGTCGATCATCGTGGGCGAGGGCGCGCAGGTCAAGCGCGCGCGCGGCTTTACGCTCGCGCTCACCTATTCGCTGGGCATGGCGATCGTCTACACGGCCCTCGGCGTGGCCGCCGGCCTGGTTGGCGAAGGCCTGGCCGCGGCGCTGCAAAATCCGTGGGTGCTGGGCGCCTTTGCGCTCCTGATCGTCGGCATGTCGCTGTCGATGTTCGGCCACTACCAGCTGCAGCTGCCGCTGGCTTGGCAAAACCGGCTGGTCAACGCGTCGTCGCGCCAGTCCGGCGGCAAGCTGGCGGGCGTGTTCATCATGGGCGCAATTTCTGCCCTGATCGTGGGGCCTTGCGTGGCCGCGCCCCTGGCCGGCGCCCTGGTTTACATCAGCCAGACGCGCGACGTCGTCATCGGCGGCGCCGCGCTGTTTGCGATGGCGGTGGGAATGAGCATTCCGCTGCTGCTGGTCGGCCTGTCGGCCGGCTCCCTGCTGCCGCGCGCGGGCGCCTGGATGGACGGCGTAAAAAAACTGTTCGGCGTGCTGATGCTGGCGATGGCGGTGTGGATGGTGGCGCCCGTGCTGCCGCCGGTGCTGCCGATGGTGGCCTGGAGCGTGCTGTTTCTCGCCTACGGCTTTCACTTGCTGCGCGGCCGGGGCCACTGGGTGCGCATGACGCTCGGCGCGCTGTTCGCGCTGCTGGGCGCGCTGGAACTGACGGGCGTCGCCACCGGCGGGCGCGACGCCTTGGCGCCGCTCGCGCACATCACCGGCAAGCACAAGGCAAGCCTGGCCTTCAAGCGCATCAAGACCGTGGCGCAGCTCGACGCCGCGCTCGCTGCCACGGGCGGCAAGACCGTGATGCTCGATTTTTACGCCGACTGGTGCGTATCGTGCAAGGAAATGGAAAAGCTGACCTTTACCGATCCGAACGTCCAGGCACGGTTGGCCAATACGCTGCTGCTTCAGGTCGACGTGACGGCCAACGATGCCGACGACAAGGCGATGCTCAAGCGCTTCGGCCTGTTCGGGCCGCCGGGGATCATCCTGTTCGACGCGCAGGGCGCCGAAATTGCCGACAGCCGCGTGGTCGGCTACCAGGACGCGCAAAAGTTCACGACGTCGCTGCTGAAATTGAACTAGGGGAATGGCTTGTTAGGAAAGGCTTTCAGGACAGGGCTTTTTCAGCCTGCTCGATGCCCAGCAATTGATCGAGGCGGCCCGACAGGCTCAATGCCATTTCGCGGCCCTTGGCCTTGAGCACCGCTTCCAGGTAGACGTCGCGCAGTTGACGGAAGTCGTCGATTCCCGCGCATCGTTCCACTTTCAATTGCAGCATCATGCCGCGCAGCCCGAGCGTGCTCTTGATGGTCTGGGTATAAAACTCGTTCAAGGCGACATGGCGCTCGGCAGTGGACATTCCCTCGGGCCCTGCGCCAGCCGCACTGCCGCCAGGCGAGTCGCCGGCAGCCGCATGTACTACATCCTCATGGCTGTGCGAGCGTCCCGACGCCTCGCGCCGCGCCGCCTCGCGCCGCGCCGCCATGCGCGCGCGCGCCGACGGCCCGTGGTCCTTGGCGTGTTCCGCCTCCGCTACCGTCTCGGGCGCACCGGCGTCGACTAGGACGATGTACTCGTCCTTGAGCAATTCGTTGATATGATCGAGCGCCAATCCCAGCGGCCCGAAGTTTTTCATCAGCACTTCCAGCGGACGATGTCCGTCGACCATGAGCAGCACGGAACGCAGCTTGGCGGGGATATGGTATTTGCGCGTGGCGATTTCCTCGCGGCCCTTGTCGGTTTTGTCGTAGATGTGCTTGTCCATACTATTCCCAATGATTACAAGATCTTGCCGCTAAGATAAATTAAGCATACACCTAGCGTAAATCACCGGTCCAGTTCTATCGGTACGTACATTGCATTTAGTTACAATGTCTATACAATCAGCCAATGCAAAAAGGCGCCGAAGCGCCTTCCTGCCGGTTGCCGCAGCAGGGTATCAACCGTGCATGCCATGCCCGCCGTGGCGGCGGTGATGCATGCTGTTCGCGTCGAACAGCGCCTTTTGCTCCGCCGTCAGCACGCCGTAGAACGCGGTGGTGGCGGCCAGGCGCGTTTCCATCGTCGCCAGGTGCTGCTTGGCCATCTCGACGCCTTTTCCCATGCGTTCGGGCGCGGGCATGCTCTTCCATGCACCGCGTTCGCCCCGTTCCTTGCCTGCGGCCGGCTTGACCGCCGCCGCGTAAGTGGTCCAGGCGCCGGCCTGGGCCGGCGTCAGCTTCAGCGCGTCATGCAGCTTCTGTTCGCGCGCGGCGGCGTGCTCGCCCCATTTGGCCTGCCTTTGTTCGTGTTTCGTGGTCGGGGCGTCGCTAGCCTGGACCGCCAGCGTGGTGCCGCCCAGTCCGAATACCGTCATGCCGATGAGGATGCTTTTGCGCAGGGTGTTCATATAGATCCTTTGTGTGAAATGTGCGAGGTGCAACTTCATGCTGCGCCGCAGATGTAAGCGCGGCATGTCGCCAGCCGACGAGTTTGTATCGATTTGTTTCGGTCCCTTTGGTATATACACAACGATACAAAGTCGCTATTCACGGCGCCGGTAAGTGGACATAATTGCGAGCATGGATAATCCTTCTACCATTCTGATCGTCGACGACGACCGCGACATCCGTTCGCTGCTGGCCGACTATCTCGAAGCGAACGGCTACCGGGCGCTGAGCGCGGCCGACGGCACCGGCATGTGGAAGGTGCTCGACGAGGCCAGGCCCGAGCTGATCGTGCTCGATTTGAACTTGCCCGGCGACGACGGCCTGACGCTGTGCCGCAAGCTGCGCGCCACGTCTTCGCTGCCGGTCATCATGCTCACCGCCCGCAACGAGCCGCTGGACCGCATCCTGGGCCTGGAAATGGGCGCCGACGATTACCTGCCCAAGCCGTTCGAGCCGCGCGAGCTGCTCGCGCGCATCAGGAGCGTGCTGCGCCGCAGCCATGCAATGCCATCGAACACCCCGCTCGATCACGCCCAGCGAATGCGCTTTTCAGGCTGGACGCTGGACTTGACGGCGCGCCACCTGCTCAATCCCGAAGGCATCGTCATCATGCTGTCGGGCGCGGAATTTCGCCTGTTGCGCGTGTTCCTCGAGCACCCCAACCGCGTGCTCAACCGCGACCAGCTGCTCAACCTCACGCAGGGGCGCGACGCCGATCCGTTCGACCGCTCGGTCGACATCCAGATCAGCCGCTTGCGCCAAAAGCTGGGCGAAGACGCGCGCCTGCCGCAAATTATCAAGACCGTGCGCAACGGCGGCTACGTGCTGGCCGGCCAGGTCACCGTGGAGCCGCCGGCGTGAAGGCTTTTCTGGGTTCGATGACCGGGCGCGTGTTCCTGACCCTGTTTTTTGGCACCGTCGTTTCCGCCATTCTGGCCGAGGTGCTGGTCGAAGAGCAGCAGTACCGCTGGTTCCAGGACTACCGCGACAACGCCGCGCTCGAGCGTTCCGAACAGCTGATCTACTCGGCCGAAATCGTGCCTTCGTCGGCGCGCGCCGCCTACCTGCTCTCGGCAAACCGGCCCGGCATCCGGCTCGAGGAACCCGACGCGCCGGCCAGGCTGGCGCGCGCGCCCTCCAAGTTCACCGCGGCGCTGGCCGCGCGCATCGGCGCGCACTACCAGCTGCAGACGCTGGCCGAGCGGCCCGCCGCCTGCAACGTGCCGCGTTTGCAGTACAGCCTGTTCTGGCCCACCGAACGGATCTGGCCGGGGGTGTGCGAGAGCATCAATGTGCGCATGCGCGACGGCGAAATACTGCGCCTGCTGATCCTGCCGCCGGCCTCCTCGCTCGAAGGCGAGCAGTCGGACTATCGCATTGTGTTCGCCGTATTCCTGGTCAGCGTCACCGCGCTCGCCTACCTGGTTGCGCGCATGACTACGCGCCCCCTCAAGCAGCTGGCGCAGGCGGCCAAGGACCTGGGCAACGACATCAACCATCCGCCGCTCGCGCTGGCCGGCGCGAGCGAAATCCGGCAGGCCAGCGCCGCCTTCAACGCCATGCAGGCGCGCATTCGCCAGCACATTTTCCAGCGCACGCAAATGCTGGCGGCCATCACGCACGACCTGCAAACACCGCTCACGCGGATGCGCTTGCGGCTGGAGAAAGTGGGCGACAACGAATTGCAGCAGCGCCTCGTTGACGACCTGTCGGCGATGCAGGCAATGGTGCGCGAAGGGCTGGACCTGGCGCGCTCGATGGACACCACTGAAACGATGCAGCCGCTCGACCTCGATTCGCTGCTGGGCAGCGTGTGCTGCGACGCCACCGATGCCGGCCAGCAGGTCGAAGTCATCGGCAGCGCCAACCGCGCGCTGATGGGCCGGCCGATGGCCTTGCGGCGCTGCCTGGTCAACCTGATCGACAACGCCGTCAAGTACGGCAAGAAGGCGGTGGTCACGGTCGACAGTGCCGGCGGCGCAGCGCGCATCCGGATTCGCGACAACGGACCCGGCATCGCCCCGATCGAGCAAGCGCGCGTGTTCGAGCCGTTCTACCGGGTCGAGTTGTCGCGTTCGCGCGAGTCGGGCGGCACCGGCCTGGGGCTGACCATCGCGCGCAACATCGCCGAGCAGCACGGCGGCTCCATCAGCCTGTGCAACCATCCCGACGGCGGCCTTGAAGTCACACTGGTACTGCCCGAGTACTACACCAGAAAATAAATTCCACTTACCAGAGAGTTCAGCGCCGCCGCCAGAGCGGCCATCACACCCATGAAAAACAACAAGACCGCCATCGTCCTCGTCCTTGCCGCCGCCTTAGCCGCCGGCGCCGCCTGGCACTTCACCCGCGCCGACGCGCCGCCCGCCACTGCGGCCGGCGGGGAGAGGGGTGAAAAAGGTGGCAAGGGCGGCCAGATGCCGACGGTCGTCAATGTCGTCACCCCGGTCAAGCGCGACGTACCGGTGGTGCTGCAGGCCAGCGGCAGCGTCACGCCGGTCAGCAGCGTCGACCTGCATCCGCAAACCACCAGCACCATCCGCACCGTGCATATCAAGGAAGGCCAGTTCGTCAAGGCCGGTACATTAATGTTTTCGCTGGATGATCGCGCCGACCGCGCCAACGTCGACAAGGCGCAAGCCGGCATTGCGCGCGAGCGCGCCGCGCTGGCCGACCTCGAGCGCCAGTACAAGCGCAGCGAAGAACTGTACCAGCAAAAGTTCATCGCCAGCAGCGCGCTCGACACTCTGCGCAGCCAGGTCGAAGCGGCGCGTGCCGGCATCGGTGCGGGCGCGGCCACGCTGCAGGCCGAACGCGTGGCCGCCAGCTACAGCGCCATCCGCGCGCCGATGGCAGGCCGGGTCGGCGCCATCAATGTATTCCCGGGCAGCCTGGTGCAGCCGGCCACGTCGCTGACCACCGTCACCCAGCTCGATCCGGTCGACGTCGCCTTTACGCTGCCCGAGTCGGCGCTGGCCGACCTGCTGGCCGCGCAGCGTGCAGGCGCCGTGGCAGTCGAGGCGAACACCGGCGGCGCCGCTCCCGTGGTCGGCAAGCTCTCCTTCATCGACAACACGGTCGACCCGAAGGCCGGCACCATCCGCGTCAAGGCACGCTTCGACAACCGCGACACGCTGCTGTGGCCCGGCCAGTACGCCAACGCGCAGGTGACTGTGCGCATCCTCAAGGACGCGATCGTGATTCCCCAGGCCGCCATCATCACGAGCACGCGCGGCACCTCGGTGTACGTGGTCGACGCCGACGACAAGGCGCAAGCGGTGCCGGTCACGCGCGTGCACAGCTTTGGCCTGGAGGCGGTCGTCACGGGCCTGGCCGGCGGGGAGAAGGTCATCACCGAAGGCAAGCAGAATTTGCGCCCGGGCGGCAAGGTACGCCTGGCCAGCGCCAGCGCCAGCGCTGGCGGCGAAGGCAAGGGCCAAGACAAGGGCAAAGACAAGAGCCAAGGCCGGCGCGCCGCCAAGGCGGAGCCGAAATGAATCTGTCAGAACTGTGTATCCGCCGTCCCGTGATGGTGATCCTGCTCTCGCTCAGCCTGGTGCTGGTGGGGGTGCTGGCCTACCTGCGCATTCCGGTCGCGGCGCTGCCAAGCTATAACACGCCGGTCATCAATGTGTCGGCCAACCTGTCCGGCGCCAGTCCCGAAACCATGGCTTCGTCGGTCGCGCTGCCGCTTGAAAAGCAGTTTTCGACCATTTCCGGCATCAGCCTGATCACCTCCACCAGCACCCAGGGCTCGACTTCGCTCACGCTCGAATTTGATCCCAGCATCGACGTCAACGTGGCCGCCATCGATGTCCAGGCAGCGCTGCTGGGCGCGCAGCGCCAGCTGCCGCAAGAGATGACGGAGTTGCCGTCCTATCGCAAGGTCAACCCGGCCGACGCGCCGGTGCTGTTCATGGCCATGACGTCGCCGTCGATGAATTTGTCGGAACTGAACGACTACGCGGAAAACCTGATCGCGCCCAGCCTGTCGACGCTGCCCGGTGTGGCGCAAGTGTCCGTGAATGGCCAGAAGCGCTTTGCGGTGCGGGTGCGCGCCAAGGCGGACCTGATGCAGGCGCGCGACCTGTCGATGGACGAACTGGCCCTCGCGCTGCGGGCGGCCAACTCGAACGCGCCATTGGGCGTGATCGACGGCCCCAGCCAGACCATGACGATCCAGGGCAATCCCCAGTTGATGAACGCGGCCGCGTTTTCGGAACTGATCGTGGCCACCCGCAACGGCGAGCCGGTGCGCCTGCGCGACGTGGCCGTGGTCGAAGACAGCTACCAGTCGGTCAAGACGGCCGGCAGCTACAACGGCGAGCGCGCGATCGTATTGCTGGTGCAGCGCCAGCCCAATGCCAACACGGTGCAGGTGGTCGATGCGGTGCGCAAGCTGCTGCCGCGCTTCCAGGCCCAGGTGCCGGCCTCGATCAAGATCAATCTGGTCAACGACCGCTCGGTGTCGATCCGCGAAGCGATCCACGACGTCAACCTGACGCTGGCGCTGACCGTGGCGCTGGTGGTGCTGGTGATCTTTTTGTTCCTGCACCGCGCCGCCGCCACCTTCATTCCCGCGGTGACGATGCCGATCTCGCTGCTGGGCGCCTTGTCGCTGCTGTACGCTTTTGGCTACAGCCTGGACAACGTTTCGCTGCTGGGCATCACGCTGGCCGTCGGGCTGGTGGTGGACGACGCCATCGTGGTGCTGGAAAATATCGTGCGCCATATCGAGATGGGCAAAAAGCCGGTGGATGCGGCGCTGGTCGGTTCGCGCGAAATGGGTTTTACCATCGTCTCGATTTCCATTTCGCTGGTGGCCGTGTTCATTCCGATCTTTTTCATGCCGGGCGTGATCGGTTTGCTGTTCCATGAATTTGCCGTCATCGTCGGCCTGGCCGTAATTGTCTCGGCGCTGGTGTCGCTCACGCTGGTGCCGATGCTGGCCAGCCGACTGCTGCCGCCGCACGTGGAAACGGGGGAGGGCGAAAAGAGCTTCATCGGGCGCCACTTCGAAGCCGGTTTCGAGCGCGTGCGGGGCGGCTACACGCGCACGCTCGACTGGGCGCTGCTGCACCGCTTCGTGGTGCTGATGGTGTTGCTGGCCACGCTGGTGGCAACCGTCTGGCTGTTCATGACGATTCCGAAAGGCTTCTTCCCCGAGGAAGACCTGGGCCAGATGCGCATGACGGTGGAAGCGGCCGAAGACACCTCGACCGAGGCCATGTTCGCGCTGCAGCAGAAAGTGGTGGAAGTGGTGCGCGCCGACCGCGATGTGCAGGATGTGACGTCGTTTTCGGGCGGCGGCAACAGCGGGCGCGGCTTCATTGCGCTCAAGCCGCGCACCGAACGCGACAAGATGCCGGTCGTGGTCGACCGCCTGCGCAAGTCGACCCGCCAGATCGCCGGCGTGTCGGTGTTTTTGTCGCCGATCCAGAACCTGCAGCTGGGCGGACGGCCCAGCAAGAGCCGCTACCAGTACACGCTGCAAAGCGTGAGCTCGGACGCGCTGGGCGAATGGGCCAACAAATACCTCGAGCAGCTGCGCGCCGATCCGGATTTCCGCGACGTCACCAGCGACTCGCAAAACCGCGGCCTGCAAGCGACCTTGCGCATCGACCGCGACAAGGCCAATGCGATGGGCGTGCAACTGGCCGACGTGCGCAGCGCGCTGTACGCCGCCTTTGGCGAGCGCCAGGTCTCGACCATTTATTCGGCCGCAGCCAGCTACAACGTGATCCTGGAAGCGGCCCCCGCCGACCGCCAGTCGGAAGACGCGCTGGCGCGCGTGTCGGTGCGCAGCAAGGCCGGCCAGCTGGTGCAGCTGGGCAGTTTTGCCAGCGTCGAGCGCACCGTCGGGCCGACCTCGGTGAACCACCAGGGGCAATTGCAAGCCATCACGCTCTCGTTCAACCTGGCGCCGGACGTGCCGCTGGGCGCGGCCACGGCCAAGATCGACAAGATGGGCGTGCAGATGAAGCTGCCGGCCTCCGTGATCACCAAGTACGGTGGCGACGCCGCAGTGTTCCAGGATTCGCAATCCTCGCAGGTGATTCTGATTGTCGCTGCCCTGGGCGTGATCTATGTGCTGCTCGGCGTGCTGTACGAAAGCTTCATCCATCCGCTGACGATCCTGGCCGGGCTGCCGTCGGCGGCGGTGGGCGCCTTGCTGACGCTGCGCCTGTTCGGCCTGGACCTGACGATGATCGCCATTATCGGCATCCTGATGCTGATCGGGATCGTCAAGAAAAACGCTATCATGATGATCGATTTTGCGCTGCACGCGCAGCGCAACGAGGGCCTGGCGCCGCATGAGGCGATCCGCCAGGCCTGCATTCTGCGGTTTCGGCCCATCATGATGACCACGCTGGCCGCGCTGATGGGCGCGCTGCCGATCGCGCTGGGTCTGGGCGCCGGCGCGGAACTGCGTCAGCCGCTGGGCCTGGCCGTGGTGGGCGGCCTGTTGTTTTCGCAAGTCATTACGCTGTATATCACGCCCGTGATGTACCTGTACCTGGACAAGTACAGCGGCAGCGGACCGATGGATGACGCGCGTCTGGCGGGGACAACGGCGCCTGGAGCGCTGCGGGACAATTGAAGGGGAAGAAGATGGGTCTTGAAGGGCGGCTTGCACCGGCTGCGCGCATCATCACGCGCAGCCGGAGCCTTCCAAACCTGATTGCTGCAACACAAATTACTGCTTCCAGCACTCGCTGATCGAGCCTTTAGTTCCGGTGATGTCCCTTCTCCCAAGATCGGTGTACGTGAAGTCGCCGCACACATCCTTGGTCTGGTTGCCATACGGCGCAGCCTTCAATTCAAACTTGGACGCATCGCCCGCCGTCACGCTGAGATCGTAAAAGCGCTTTGACGCGTTGTCGATCGGCATTGGATCGGCAGAATACCCCAGCTTTTTCATGTCGGTGGTGTAGGTATTATTGATCGTGTAGTAGCGCGCCTGCCGGGACGCCAGGTCCAGGATGGCCGTAACCGCGCCGGCCCGATGCGACTTGAGCACGTAAGCGGTGTAACTCGGTATCGCAATGGCCGACAGGATCCCGATAATGGCAACGACGATCATTAATTCTATGAGCGTAAAGCCCCGTACTTTGTTCATCGCAGTTGCTCCACTGATACACGTTTAACGCTGAGCCCGCCTTGCGGGTTGAAAGGGTCCACGGTGGGTTCGCCATCAATGGTTTGATTGACCGTGTAGCGCTTGCTGCCAACGGTAACAATATAGGGCGTGCCGACCGCTTTTTTCTTGATCCCGACAATTGACTTATGTCCAGTCGCCACGGTCAGGCTGCCATTTTCATCGGTGAACAAATTGTCCTTTGCGCCGCCGCCCGCGTCCATCCTGAACGCCATGGTCCAGCCCGACGGCAAAACGGGTGTACATTGACCCGGCGTACTGACCGGAGGAATGGTCGTGTTCAACACCAGTACACCATCCGTGAAAACCGGATTGTAGATGAGCTGTTCTTCCGTGTCCGGAAGATCGAAACGCCACCCATACTGCGTATTGCCGGTTGCACAGGAAGAACTGCCGAACCAGCAAACCTTGGCGATGGCAAGCTCACGCCTGGTCGTCGAGCTGGAGCTGGCCAATATATTGCTGTAGAGATCGCTGCCGGTGAAGCTGCGGAAGGGCGCGGCAGTTGGCTTGGTCAGCGAGGCAAAATCACTGTTCGAAGCAGGAATGACAACCTTGCCCACGGCGGTCGTCGTGCCCGAGTTCCATGCATCCATATCCCAGTCCCACAGGCCGTAGATGGTTTGGACGCCTTTCGCATACGTAGGCGCTGTGGTATCGGTGAAGGGCGTCACGCGTCCCGTGCCCAAGCCCAACACCACACGGCGGGTGCCGCCCGTTAGCACTGCTGCGACCGCGATCTTGGTGGTGATGGGCTGCGCCGTGCTGCCGTCCATGGCCGCAAATAGCGGCGTTGGCGCGGTTCGACCGTAAGTGGAGACGGCCCAGTCGGCAGTGTCTTTACTGGTGACATCGATGCGCCACACATTGCCCAACAAGTCGCCTGCATACAGGTAGTCGACAACACGGTCCCCGTCCAGATCGCCCGAAGCAACGTTGGTGATGCCATTTGGCGTCGTGACGTCGCCTTTGCCTGTACTGATCCACTGAAACGTGACCGCCCCGCTCGATTTGTCGATCAAACCGATGTAAATGCCGCCGAGATACTTGGCATTGCCGATGCCGTTGCCAAAAATGACTGCCCATTGGCCATTGTGCATGCGGCGCAGCAGTGGCGTGCCATAGGTGTTGCCGAGATTGTCGAGCGTCGTGTCGTTCCAGGAACCCTTGACGATATTGGCAGCGTTCGCCTCCGAAAACCCGACGGAACCTACGCCGGCTCCTGCCGTGGGATTGGTCACGTCCAGCGCGTAGATTTCCTTTCCGCCCGGTCCAAGACCGCCAACAATCCAGGTATGCCAAGCGTTGCCATAGTACACGTCGCCGGTGCCCGGGGCGGCATCGACATAGTAGTTGTGTCCATAGGTAGGGCTCGTCAGTTCGACGACTTTCGCATCGGCCAGGACGCTCGCTGGCATGTAGGCAAGCAGCTCGGCGCCGTCGTTGTTGGTGCCAACGTAAGCGCCTTTGTCGTCATTGCTGCCGGCGCGCGCGCCATGCAGAAAACCATCATTACTGCCGGCATAAACGACGTGCGTGCGCTGTGCCATGGTCTTGGCGAAGTCCGTGTAGGACGATTCGGAGCCCGCGCCGTACAGCGCGTCCTTGATGCCGGTACCGTAGGCCAGTGATGGTGGTCCCACCCAGGTCGGGCTCGAATCGACAATGTCGCCAAGAACGCCGCCCCGGGCGCGCAGGGGACCGGCCGTAGGTGTCGCAGTCTGCTCCTTGCCGCGGTCGCCGCGCAGCCAATTGAGGCGAGCCTGGTCCAATCCATCCGTCGATTTCAAGATGGCTTGCTGCGCAGGGGACAGCTTTGACAAATCGAGCGGGACGCCGGAGGTGCCATTGTAGGTAATCAGGGTACGGTTGGCCGGCGCCTGGATCCCAATGTCGTGATCCGGCACGCCGTTGGTCGAACCCATGGAGGAGCAAAGGCCGCCCGTCAGCTTGCAGTTCAGATCCCAGTTGTAGTCGCTTGATATGACAACGCTGCCGTCCGCATTGACCTTCAGGTCGGCCGATACCAGCGAACCGGTCCAGTTGTTCGGATTGAAGGCGGCGAGGTAGACCTGGGTTCCGGTACGCACTTGTCCGGCCTGCACGGTGTTGGCACCGGCGCTGCTGGTGGACTCGGTCGGTTCAGCCACGAAGCATGAAATCTCATGGACGTTGGTGGAGCCGCCCGTCGCCGCGGCAAAGCCGAAGCGGAACGTCGCCGGCAAGATGCCGTTGTCCTTGGTGATCGGGTGGTTCGACAGCACCGACTTGTACTTGCCGCCATTGTAGCTGTACATGAAATTGAGATTGCCGGCCGGCGTGATCATGAGCCGATAGGTAATCGGCGTGGCCTTGGTTCTTACCTTGGCAGTGACATTCGAGATCAGGTTATTGTCCGGCAGTACCCAATACCCGTCCTTGATCGCAGGGTAATCCATCACTGTATCAGTGGTGGGTGCGACCTTGGTAACGATTGACGAACCGGTGACATTACCTCTCTTGTCGTAGGTGTAGACGGTCGTTTTAACCACTTTGTGGAGAAATCCACTGGCGCAAGTTCGCTTCACCATGTCCACGCGCATGGCGTCATCGGCATCGGCCGTGTAGTACAGCGGGTAAGCTTTACTCAGCGCAGCCCAACTGATATTGCCGGCGCCACGCAAGCCGATCCGGTTGCCCTGAAAGTATAGCCCGCTGCCATAACTGTTGTAACCATTCGGGCTGGTGGGCAAAGAAGCGACATTGATCCCGCTCGCGGTATTGTCGCCGCTGTTGAGAAAATTGCCGAATTCATCCATGCCCAGCCCAAGATAGGCGCCCTCCAGGCCGTCGCCGTTACCGTTGCTGTTCGAGCAGCTGTAACCCAGGCTGCCGCCCCACGCACCAATATTCGGCGCTACGGCACCATCCATGAGAAAGAAGGAGATGCCGTCGGCGCCTTGAAAACCCCGGTTGGGCGAGGTTGCCGTGCTGCCGCCGTAGGTATGGGTGGTAAAGGTGACTTGCAATCCCTTTTTCGTAGGAAAAGTGTCCTTCCATACAATGGCGCCATTCTGACCGGTGAGGGCTGGAGTCAGGCGCAGCGCGCCGGAACCCACGGCATCGGCGGCGGTGCCCAGATTGCAGCCGGGGATGGTACTGGTGGGATCGGGTTTTCCGGCGGCTGGGACAGCCCCGCTCAGGCTGTTGTTGGTGGGGGTGCCGGCCGTCAGGCATGCGCCCGGCGTGCCTTTCACGGCCCAGTTATTGGTGATGGTCGCCTTGGTGAAATCCTCGGCCAGCGTCTGCCCACTAGCGCTTCCGGAAAGCATTGCCATCGTTGCCGGGGCAACTATCCATATGTTCTTTAACATTGTGTATCCTTCCGTTGAGTGCCGAATGTTCCAGCGACTGCACTGCGCCCGATTTTTCCAAGAGCGCATCGGTCTGCGCCAAAACGTTTTACTGGTCACGGCAGCGCCATGCGTCAGCCGCCACCAATGTCTTCGGCATCGGTGGACACCATGAAGATGGCTTGTTCAACCGCCACCGCTGTTGCATTGCCTCCGGACGCGGTCGCCGTGACCCGGTACATGGCTGAGCCCGGCGTTTTGCCGACCGTTTCGATGTACTGGATGTGATATTTGGTGCTGGCGGCATAGGTGCCGGGGGTGCCGCCTTCCGCACTGACTGTCATGCCATCGAGCGTAGGCGTGTAGCCCGAGGCCCAGGGCAGGGTAGTCGGCTTGTCCAGTTCATTACTGCAAATGACGGGCGTGGCACTCATGGCCGAGCAGGGAACCCCGGTGATCCAGTTACCCTTGTACGTGTGATCCGGTTGTCCCATCCAGAACTGGGCATTGTTGAGCGCCGCGAAAGCGGCATCGACGGCACGCGCTTTTTCGCGCGTGTTGCCCGATATTTTTTCGTCCTGGGTGAAGCCGCCGAACATGTACAAGGCGAGCAGGGAGATAACGACCAGGATGACCAGACTGGTGATGAGAACGACGCCCCGTTGTTTGTTTTGATTCATGTCATTGTCCAATCGCACGCGGAATGGTTTGGGTCACGCTCACGGTGGCCGGCTGCTGATTGCCCGGTTCGTCCTTCAGCGGATTGGTGAAGCTGAGCGCAAGCTTCACTGTCTTGACGTCATCCCACAAATCCTTGGGCGAAGCGACATCGGTTGCGGTCAAGTATTGCGTGACGAAACCGGCCTTGATTTCATCCGTACCGGTCTTGGGCTTGTCGACGCCATACATGATATCCATCTTGGTCAGGCCGGCAATCAGATCGACCGTGATCTTCTTGCTGTCCGTTGTGTCGGTTTCTTCGCAGCGCAAGTAGCCATTGACGATGCTAAATACATCGGTGTAACTGTGGCCCGCCACCAGCTGCGCCGAGCATCCCTGGCTGGAGGTCGTTGTTGCACTGGCGACGAAACGCACGCTTACCGTATCCGAGCCTGCGCCGCCTTCGGTGCCAACCATGGTCTGGCCCACGGCGAATGGGCTGAGGGCGGGAAATCTGGTCGCTGGCGTGTCCGATGGCGAATACGGAAAGGCGCCGGAATAGCGCAAGGCATTGCCTGCCAGGCTCAGCGCCATGCGTTGGGCGCCTTGAAGTTCGGCCATTTTTCGGCGCAGGTCAGCGGTGCGCGTCATGGAAATCAATATCGTGCTCAGACCGAGCAGCAGGACCAGGCCGATTGTCAGCGAGATCAGCATCTCGACCAGCCCAAAGCCTTGTTGAGCGCGCTTCATAGTATGGTCACCAAGGTTTGGTACGTGTGTTTCTTAATTTGTCCAGTGGCCAGGTCGCCACCCACGATGTCGTCGTCGTTGTGCAGCGCTACGTTTCTTTCGCTCCAGGTCAGTGTTACTGAACAGATCGCAGGCGATTTGCTGGCAGGACAAACGATAAGCGTGCTGCTACCGGGTAATGCCGCAGCGACCTCACCAACCCACGTCTTCAAATCGTAGAACGCCATTTCTGTCTTGTCGCACACGACTGTCAGGCCAATGCAGGTTTTGGCAGTGGTCGCAGGCCCTCCCGTGATGGTTGTGCCATCCACCACGATCTTTGGCGGGGGGGTGCCCCAATAGGCCACATTGGCCTGCATCGCCGCTGTCAGGCTTCCCGCAAGCATGGTGGCCACGTTCTGATACCGGGCATTCTCGGTACTGGTAATGGCTAGCAATTGCATGCCCGCGATGCCGAGCGCGCCCACCATGATCACGACCATGGCGACCAGCACTTCCAGCATCGAAAACCCTTGTTCTTTATTCATGGACATGCTGCCCCCTTATTGCTAACCCACGAGCCGGCTCTAAAAACGATGCAGCGCCTCAGCGACTCCGTATTGGTTTTGTCATGCAGCGATATTGTGTCGTCATAAAAGGTATACCCGGCGGCGTTGAACTGCGGATACTTCGTTGTGTCCGTCACGCTGATCGTATCGCCCTTGGTCAGCGCCGTTCTGACCAGCAGTTGTTGCTTCGGATCAGTTTCCAGCAAGACGACCCAGCCGGCGGACCAGTCGGTGACGCAGGCGATACCGGTGCCCGCGCACAAGGACACCGTGGTCCCGCGCTTTTGTGCCTCGCTGCGGGCAATATTCAAGGCGCCGATGATCGCGTTCAATTCGCCGCTCAAGCGGTTGCCCACGATCATTGAATTAAAGGATGGCGCAGAGATCGACGCAAGAATGGCAATAATCACCATGGTCACCACCAACTCGATCAGCGTAAATCCCCTGGCTTGCATTTGCATAAAATTATCCCGAAGTGATGGGTTCGCCGTCTGTCGCCTCATCGTGCAGTCCCGATACTAGCAAGCCAAGCTTGCATTACCCTGAGGAAATGCTTACAAATTGCTGACAAGAGGAAATATTTTACGAGGGCGACAAAAATAAAGACCTTGAGTATAGGTTGCCTA
Organism: Massilia sp. TSP1-1-2; assembly: GCF_049896185.1. NCBI lineage: Bacteria > Pseudomonadati > Pseudomonadota > Betaproteobacteria > Burkholderiales > Oxalobacteraceae > Massilia > Massilia sp. TSP1-1-2. Next base: position 42,060 of record NZ_JAFCTU010000003.1, on the reverse strand, counting down.
CTTGACGCATGGCAATGCAAACCGTCGAAAGCCGCTACCCGGCCGATTCCCTGTTCCGCAAGTAATAATTGACTGATGACAACACCGCACCCGGCCGGCCTGCCAACATAGAGGTGAATCCACACCAGCGGGCACACCATGAAACGTTACAGCGTCACGATCATCGGCATGGGGCCGCGCGGCCTGTCCATCCTCGAACGCCTGGCCGCGTTTGCGCGCGCCAACGCCTGCCTGTTGCAGGTCAACCTGGTCGAGCCGGGCGAATGCGGGCCCGGCGTGCACGGCGTGCACCTGCCGCCCCATCTGCTGTGCAATACCGAGGCTGGTCTGCTGAGCATTTTCCCGGCACCCGGCGCCGTGGAACTGCCCAGTGCATGCGCGGGCGCCACGCTGGCCGAGTGGGCGCGCGCCCAGGGCTACCGCCGCTTCGGCGAGCAGGTGCACCAGCTGGCGCCGGACGCCACCGAAGGCGAGGCGCTCGACGACAACGCGTTTTTGCCCCGCTGTCTGCTGGGGCGCTATCTGGCCTGGGCTTACCGTACGCTGGCAAGCGCGCTGGCGCCGACGGTCAGGCTGACGCACCTGCGGCACCGCGCTATCGACATGTTCCAGCAACCGGACGGCAATTTTGTCGTTGAACTGGACAGCGGCTTTTCGGTCAACAGCGACTTCGTGTTCCTGGCCAGTGGACACAGCCGCAGCAACCTGACCGACGAGCAAGCCTGGTGCCGCAAGTTTGCCCAGGACCATGCGCGCTACAACAGCAAGCTGGTGTACATCCGTCATCCTTATCCGCTGGGCAAGCTGGCCGCGCTCGGCAGCGATGCCCGGGTCGGCATCGCCGGCATGGGCTTGACCGCGCACGACGTGGTGGCCGAGCTGACGGTGGGTCGCGGCGGGCGCTTCGTGGCCGCCGGCAGCGGCGTGCGCTACGTGGCGTCGGGCCATGAGCCGCGCCTGCTGCTGTTTTCGCGCAGTTGCCTGCCGGCGCTGGCGCGCGCCGCCGAACCGGATGCCTGCGCGCCTGGCTGCGCCGCGCCGCGTTTTTTCACCCACGGCGCGCTTGCCGCGCTGCGCCATGCCGCCGTGCAAACGCGCGCCAGCGCCCAGCTCGATTTCGACCGCGACCTGCTGCCCTTGCTGATGAAAGAACTCGGTTACGCCTGGCGCTGCGTCCAGGAAGGCACTGCGCCGGGTCCTCGGTACACGCCCGGCGCGGTCGAACTGGCCGGCATTGACGCGCTGCTGTTCCCGCTGCGCGCGCGCACCTTTGACAGCGGCGCCGCGTTCACCACGTTTGTGACCTGCCTGCTCGCCGACGACTTGTCCGAAGCGCGCCGCGGCAGCGCGGCCAGCCCGGCCAAGGCGGCCGCCGCCGCGCTGGCCGCCGCGCGCGACGTGTTGCGCGATGCCGTCGAGCAGGGCGGCTTGAGCGCCGCCTCGCACCGCAAGTACCTCAGTGTCTATCATCCCGCGTTCAACCGGGTGGCGTATGGCCCGCCGGGGGCGCGCAACGAGCAACTGCTGGCGCTGATCGAGGCGGGCGTGCTGGACATGGCCAGCGGCCCCAATCCGGCGGTGCGGATCGACGAAGAATTGTCGCGCTTTGCGCTGCACACGCGCACCGGCGGGGGCACCGACGTCACCTGCCTGGACGCGCTCGTGATCGCCCGCATGGACGCATTTTCGCCGGAAACCAATGACGACGACTTCATGCGCAACCTGCTCAAGCGCGGCACCGTGCGTCCCTTCTACAATGGCACGTTTCATCCTGGCGGGCTGGACATCGACGCGGCCGGGCATCCGCTCAGCCGGGCCGGGCGCGTCATTCCGAATGTCTGGGCCAGCGGCTGCCTGGTCGAGGGGCCGCATTATTTTACCCAGGTGTTGCCGCGTCCCCAGCGCCAGACGCCCGGCGAATGCCAGGTGCAGGACGCCGATGGCTGCGTGCGCGAACTGTTTGCCAGCATCACCGGGCGCGAAGGCGCACCCGCCCCGGCGCGGCCGCGCGCCGGCAGCGCGGTCCAGGATGCCCTGCTGTAGCCACGCAGCCGCCGCAGCAGCAGCCGCGCCGCCCGCGCCGGAAACATCCCGTAACAACCTTCAAGACCCACACCCTGTAAGCTTGCATAGCTGCTCAGGGTGACTGCGCTCGTGCGCAATACGCGCAAAAAGTATAGACTCCGGCACGGACCAGCATCAATCGATAATTCCTTTTGAAAACTAAGCCTATTTTGCGCGACCATTCCCATTCTCCGCCGGATGACGCCGGCGCTTGCGCCCATTGCGGGCAGCAACTGGCGCGCCCTGTGCTCAGCTATGGGGACAAGCGCGTCAGCAGCACGGGCCTGGTGGTCGCGGTGCTGTTGCACGTGTTGCTCTTGCTGCTGTACGTATTTCGCAGCGTCGAAGAAAAGCCCCCCGTGCCCGCGTCCGGCACCGACATCACTTATATCCGGCCGCTGCCCGGCAAGCCGAAGCGCATCGAGCCAGCCAAGAGCACCGTCAAGCCGACCAAGCCGACCAAGCCGGTCAAGGCGCGCAAACCCGAAGTGGTGGTGATGCAGCGCCTGCCCGACACCATCACGCTGCCCGAAGAAAAGCCGGTCAAGCAGGAGCCGCCCGAGCCGCCCAAGCCGGACCCGGTGCCACCGGCCGAAGACATGTCGGCGCGCATTGCCGCGCGCCAGGCGGCGCGCGCCCAGGAACGCGCCCAGAACGGGGAAGAAAGCGAAGCGGACCGCGGCAACCGGCTGGCGCGCGCGAATATCGCGGCGGCCAACGGCAAGAGCCGCGGCGACGATGAGGAAACGGGCGTCAGCGCCAAGATTCTCTCGTTCAACGCGGCCAACCTGGATTTTCGCGGCTGGGATACGGTCAAGAAGCGGCGCGTGCTGGACCGGGTAGAAGTTGAGCTGGGCCTGCACCGCGACATCGAGACGGCGTGCGTGAAGAAGATGGTGCAGCTTATGCGTCAGGGCAACGCGCAAGAAGTCAAATGGAATTCCGAGCGCCTGAACAAGAAGCTGACGCTCAGCGTGCGGCCGGCCGACACCGAGCAGCTGGAAAACTTTTTGTACCAGGAACTGTTCCCGCGCTACCGCCGCTCGGCCGGCTCGTAAGGAGCCTCGCAGGGCGGCTCGTTACGTCCCCGAGAGTGCTAAACGCGCGCCTTGAGCAGGCGCGCGATATCGCGCGCAAAGTAGGTCAGCACGCCGTCGGCGCCGGCGCGCTTGAACGCCATCATCGCTTCCATCATCACCTTGTCGTGGTCGAGCCAGCCGTTTTGCGCGGCCGCCTTGAGCATCGCGTATTCGCCGCTGACCTGGTAGGCAAAGGTCGGCACCTGGAATTCATCCTTGACGCGGCGCACGATGTCGAGATACGGCATGCCGGGCTTGACCATGACCATGTCGGCGCCTTCGGCAATGTCCAGGCCCACTTCGCGCAAGGCTTCGTCGCTGTTGGCCGGATCCATCTGGTAGGTGTTCTTGTCGCTCTTGCCCAGGTTGCCCGACGAGCCGACCGCGTCGCGGAAGGGCCCGTAAAAGGCGGACGCATATTTGGCCGAGTAGGCCATGATGCGGGTATGGATGAAGCGCGCCTGTTCCAGCGCATCGCGGATTGCGCCGATGCGTCCATCCATCATGTCGGACGGGGCCACGATGTCCACGCCCGCTTCGGCCTGGCACAGCGCCTGGCGAATCAGCATGGCGACGGTTTCGTCATTGATCACGTAGCCGTTTTCGTCGATCAAGCCATCCTGGCCGTGGCTGGTGAATGGATCGAGCGCGACGTCGGTGAGGATGCCCAGTTCCGGAAAGCGCAGCTTCAAGGCGCGCACCGCGCGCGGCACCAGCCCTTCCGGATTGGTCGCCTCGATCCCGTCCGGCGTCTTGAGGGAAGCATCGATGACGGGAAACAGCGCCATGGCAGGGATGCCCAGCCGGACGCACTCTTCGGCCACCGGCAGCAGCAGGTCGACCGACAGGCGCTCCACGCCCGGCATCGAAGCGACAGCCTGGCGCACGTTGGCGCCGTCGAGGATGAACACCGGGTAGATCAGGTCGGACGCGGTGACCGTGTTTTCGCGCATCATGGCGCGCGAAAACGGGTCCCGCCGCATGCGGCGGGGACGGGAGGCGGGGTAGGCGTGCGCTGGCAGCTTGGGCATCAGAAATCCACTTTACAAAAAGGCTAGTCGTCGCTGTCGACCGGGTCGACCAGCACCGCATCCGGGTCGGCCGGCACGGCCGTCAATCCCAGCAAATCGATAATCTTGTCGTTCGCTTCGTCGATGCCCACGCGCTTGAGCGCCGAGAACAGTTGCACGGTGAACGGGAAGCCTTCGCCATCTTCGTCGACATACGAGGCGAGCATCATTTTCGCCTGGCGCAGCGCGTTGGTCGATTCGTTGCGGTTGAGCTTGTCGGACTTGGTGAGGATGCAGTGGATCGGTTTGCCGGTGGGGGCGAACCATTCCAGCATCTGCACGTCCAGTTCGGTGAACGGGCGGCGCGAATCCATGATCAAGACCAGTGCGGCCAACTGTTCGCGGCGCTGGACGTAGTCGCCCAGCAGCTTTTGCCAGTGCAGCTTGGCCGAACCGGACACTTCCGCGTAGCCATAGCCGGGCAAGTCGACTAGCAGCGCCTCGATTTCCTCGACGATGGTGGCGTCCTTGCGGTGCTGGCCCACGTGCGCGCCGCCGATCGAGAAATAATTGATGTGCTGGGTACGGCCAGGCGTCTTGGAGGCGAACGCCAAGCCCTTCTGGTTGGTCAGGATATTGATGGCCGTCGATTTTCCCGCGTTGGAACGGCCCGCGAAGGCGATTTCAGGCGCCTGCGTATCGGGCAGATCGCGCAGTTGGTTGACGGTCGTATAGAAGCGGGCTTGCCAGAGTTTGGACATGGAATGGGCAGAAATTGCAAGAAATTGGAACAACAGGGGGCGATAACCCGAGAAAGCTATTGTACAATAAGGGGTTACGAATTGTTGCGCCGCAAAAGCCATAGCGCGCTAGCAAGATCGTTCGCAGTACAGGCAGCACCGAATACAGTACCGCGCAGTACCGCGCAGTACCGCGCAGTACCGAATAGTGTAGATCATCGCAGCAGCTCCTCACCGGTAGCTCCTTCATAAAACTAATTTTTGACTTGTCTCAGGGTGTTTGAATGAATCGTGCTTTTTCTTCCTTAGTGAAATCCTTGCTGGTTGCCACCCTGGCAGTGTCCGGCTTTGCCTCGGCCAACGAGCACGCCCCCGCTGCGGCCCCTGCCAAGGCTGATCCGGCCAAGGGCGCCACCCTGTACGACAATGGCGACGCTGCGCGCGGCCTGCCAGCCTGCGTGTCGTGCCACGGCGCGGCCGGCAACTCGACCATCGCCACCAACCCGAAGCTGGCCGGCCAGATCGGCCCTTACATCGTCAAGCAACTGATGGATTTCACCACGCCTAACCGCGTCAACCCGATCATGACGGCCTACGCCAAGATGCTCACGCCCGAGGACATGAAAAACGTCGCCGCGTACGTCGCGGCGCAGGCGCCCAAGCAGGGCGCGGCGAAGAACAAGGATATTGTCGAACTGGGCAAAAAGATTTATCGCGGCGGGATTGCCGCCACCGGCGTGGCCGCCTGCGCAGGTTGCCACGGCGCCACCGGCAGCGGCATTCCGGCGCTGTTCCCGCGCCTGGCCGGCCAGCACCAGGATTACACGGTAGCCCAGCTGCAAAGTTTCAAGAGCGGCGCGCGCAAGAACGGTCCGATGATGATGACGATCGCCAAGCGCATGTCCGACGATGAAATGAAGGCCGTGGCCGACTACATCGCCGGCTTGAAGTAACACCACCGGCCGCCGCGCCAGGCGCGGGCAGGCAGTGATCGAGGGCAGCGGCGCAAGCAGGCTGCCCTTTTTGTTGATATCCTCGGCGTTGAGCCGGGAACGGCGTCAGGAAATAAAACCGTATGAGCATTACCGCATGAGTACCCCGGTCACCACCGGAATTACGCTGAAAATCGATCCGTCGAAGCGCCGCAGCCGCGTCCTGGCCGAAGCAGTCGAACTGGTCTCGTCGATGCGCTTTGCCATCACGATGCTGGTCATGGTCATGGTCGCCGCCATTATCGGCACCGTGCTCAAGCAAAACGAGGCGCTGCCCAGCTACGTCAACCAGTTCGGCCCGTTCTGGTACGACATCTTCGGCAAGCTGGGCCTGTATTCGGTGTATTCGGCCTGGTGGTTCATCCTGATCCTGGCGCTGCTGCTGGCCTCGACGACGTTTTGCATTATCCGCAACGCGCCCAAGATGATCAAGGATATGCGCAGCTGGCGCTTGAACGTGCGCGAAGTATCGCTACGCAATTTCCACCATAAAAGTGAATGGGTCGCGCCCTTGAGTCGCGCCGCACTGGCCGAACAGAGCGCCGAGCGGCTGCGCCACGCCGGCTACCGGACCAAGATCGTCGACAAGCCGAACGGCACGCTGGTGGCGGCCAAGAAGGGCGCCGCCAACAAGTTCGGCTACATTTTCGCCCATAGCGCCATCATCATCATCCTGGTGGGCGGGATGCTCGATTCGGATTTGCCGATCCAGTTCCAGGAGCGCGTGCTGGGCAAGACGGCATTCCAGGGTGGCGGCCTGATTTCGGAAATTGCTGAAAAACACAGGCTCGGCATCAACAACCCCACTTACCGCGCCAACGTCTCGATTCCCGAGGGCGAGTCGAGCGACATGGCCACCGTCCAGCGCGCCGACGGCGTGCTGTTGCAACCGTTGCCGTTCACGATACACCTGAAGCGCTTCGTCGTCGATTTTTACACGACCGGCATGCCCAAGCTGTTCGCCAGCGACGTGCTGGTGCGCGACAATGAAACCGGCAAGAGCTTTGCCGCCACCATCAAGGTCAACGAACCGCTGCTCTACAAGGGCGTGGCGATTTACCAGTCAAGCTTTGGCGACGGCGGCACCAAGCTGACGCTGACCGGCTTTCCCATGACGGGCGTGGGCCAGGCGCCGTTCGCGTTTAAAGGCGAAGTCAATGCGTCTTCCCCGTTGACGGGTGTGCCCGGCGACTATGAAGTCGAATGGACGGACTTTCGCGCTTTCAACGTGGAAAACGTCGCCAGCGGCGCCGAAGAGTTGCGCGGCGTTGAAAAGCGGCAAAGCCTGGGCGAACAGTTATCCGCCACGCTCGACAAGCATTCCGGCTCGGCCGGCAAGGAAGGCAAGAACAAGGACTTGAAAAACGTCGGCCCGAGCGTGCAATACAAATTGCGCGACAAGACCGGCCAGGCGCGCGAATACCAGAACTACATGCAGCCGGTGACCATCGACGGCGCCCAAGTGTTCCTGGCCGGCATGCGCGTCAATCCCAACGATGCCTTCAGCTACTTGCGCATTCCCGCCGACGACGCGCACACCGTCAAGGAATGGATGCGCCTGCGCGCCGCCCTGGCCGACCCGGCCTTGCGCAAGGCCGCCGCCGCGCGCTACGCCAAACGCGCCATGCCGGCCGCGCCCGACGGCGCCTCGGCCGCGCTGGCCGCGCAGCTGCAGGAGTCGAGCGTCAAGAGCCTGGCCATTTTTGGCGGCGACGGCGCAGCGGGCGGCTACGCCGGCGTGGCCCGCTTTCTGGAAAAAGTTCCTGCGGCCGAGCAGCAAAAGGCGGCCGACATTTTCATGAAGATTCTTAACGGTAGCCTGTGGGAATTGTGGCAAGTGGCGCGCGAGCAGGCCGGCCTGCCGCAAGCGAGCCCGGACGAAGCGCACGGGCGCTTCTTGCAGCTGGCCAGCAATGCCTTGTCCGACAGCTTTTTCTACGGCGCGCCCGTGTATCTGCAACTCGACGACTTCGTGCAAGTCAAGGCGTCGGTGCTGCAGGTAACGCGCTCGCCGGGCAAGTTCGTGGTATACCTCGGCTCGCTGCTGCTGGTGCTGGGCGTGTTTGCCATGTTCTATATCCGCGAGCGGCGCGTCTGGGTCTGGTTGCGCGACGACGACGACGACCCGGGCGCCAGCCACGCGTTGATGGCCATGAGCACCCAGCGCAAGACGCTCGACTTTGAAAACGAATTTAACGACCTGAAAGCAAAGCTGCCGCAATCGGCGTAAGCTGACCGTGCATCTGGAGAACACCATGGAATTGACACAAAAACAAGCGCCGCAAACCTACCGCAAGGATCCCGGCTATTTCGAAAAGCTGGGCCTGGTTGACTGGCTGTTCGCCGCCGGCCTGCTGGGGGCGGCGCTGTTCGCGCTGCTGCGCTTTGGCGCGTACATGGATATATACGAAAAGGCAATTCTGGTGCTGGCCGCGCCCGTTTTTGCCACGCTCGGCTGGCACTGGAAACCGGTGCGCTGGCTGCTGCCCGTGGTGGCGCTGCTGGCGCTGTGGTCGATCGCCATGTACGGCGGCGACCTGGCCCGGGGCGAGACCAAATTTTTCCTGCGCTATATGCTGTCGTCCCAGTCCGCCATATTGTGGATGAGCACGCTCTTCGTGTTCTCCACCATCTACTACTGGATCGGCTTTTTCAGCCGCGCCAACTATGGCGGCTCGGTCGGCTCCAAGCTGTGCTGGTCGGCCGTGGTGCTGGGCTGGACCGGCATGATGGTGCGCTGGTACGAGTCTTACCTGGTGGGCGTGGACGTGGGCCACATTCCGGTGTCGAACCTGTATGAAGTGTTCATCCTGTTCTCGCTGATCACGGCCATGTTCTACCTGTACTATGAAGCGCGCTACGCCACCTGGCAGCTGGGCCCGTTCGTGATGCTGGTGATTGTCGCCGCCGTCGCCTTTTTGATCTGGTACATGCTGGCGCGCGACGATTCGGCCCAGATCAAGCCGCTGTTGCCCGCGCTGCAAAGCTGGTGGATGAAGATCCACGTGCCGGCCAATTTCATCGGCTACGGCAGCTTTGCGCTGTCGGCCATGGTCGGCGCGGCCTACCTGCTCAAGTCGTCGGGACGCCTGGCCGACCGCCTGCCGTCGCTGGAAGTGCTGGACGACGTCATGTACAAGTCGATTTCGGTCGGGTTTGCGTTTTTCACCGTCGCCACCATCCTGGGCGCGCTGTGGGCGGCCGACGCCTGGGGCACGTACTGGCAGTGGGACCCCAAGGAAACCTGGGCCCTGATCGTCTGGGCCAATTACGCCGCTTGGCTGCACATGCGCCTGATGAGCGGCCTGCGCGGGCGCGTGGCGGCCTGGTGGGCCTTGATCGGCTTGCTGGTGACGACCTTCGCCTTTTTGGGCGTGAATATGTTCCTGTCGGGCCTGCACTCCTACGGCAAGCTGTAAACACGGCCGCACGGCGGTCAGCCGAATCGGGCCAGATAGTGTATGTTGGGTATGATTAAACCAATAAATGCCATCTGTCCCGGAGAATTCATGCTGATCAAACGTCCAACAAGTAGCGAGATCGTCCTCGCATCCGATATCACGCCGCAGGCCGTGTACCAAGAGCGCCGCGCGTTCATTGCCAAAATGGCGGCCGGCGCCGTTGCCGGCGGCGCGATCTGGGAAATGGCCAATCGCGAAGCATTCGCGCAGGGCGCCGCTGCCAAGCTCCCCGCCAAGCGCAATCCCGCCTACGCGATCCTGGAAACGGCCACGCCGTTCAAGGACGCCACGACTTACAACAACTTTTACGAGTTCGGTTTGGACAAGGACGAGCCGGCCCAGAGTGCGGGGCGCATGAAAACGCGGCCGTGGACGGTGCAAATCGAAGGCGAAGTCAAAAAGCCGATGACGCTCGACATCGATGCACTGTTAAAGCTCGCGCCGCTCGAAGAGCGCATCTACCGACTGCGCTGCGTTGAAGGCTGGTCGATGGTCATTCCCTGGGTTGGTTATTCGCTGTCCGAGCTGATCAAAAAGGTGGAACCGACCGGCAATGCCAAGTTCGTTGAATTCATCAGCCTGGCCGATCCCAAGCAAATGCCGGGCGTGGGCAGCCGCGTGCTCAACTGGCCCTACGTGGAAGGCTTGCGCATTGACGAAGCGATGCATCCGCTGGCGCTCTTGGGCCTTGGCATGTACGGGCAGACGTTGCCCAACCAGAATGGCGCGCCGGTGCGCCTGGTGGTGCCGTGGAAGTACGGCTTCAAGTCGGCCAAGTCGATTGTCAAAATCCGCTTCGTCAAGGAGCAGCCGCGCACCGCGTGGAATGTCTCGGCGCCGGCGGAGTACGGTTTTTATTCCAACGTGAACCCGAACGTGGACCATCCGCGCTGGTCGCAGGCGACGGAGCGGCGCATTGGCGAAGACGGTTTTTTCACCAAGAAGCGCAAGACGCTGATGTACAACGGCTACCCGGAAGTGGCGTCGCTGTACGCGGGGCTGGACCTGAAGAAAAACTTTTGACGCGATGGCGGTCAATCCTACTTCCCGCCAGCTGTCCGGCATCAAGGCCGCGCTTTTTGCGCTGGCGCTGGTGCCGTTCGCGCGCCTGTTTTACCTGACCGCGACCGGGGCCTTTGTCGAACCGGTCGAAGCGGTCACGCGCGGCACCGGCGACTGGGTGCTGTATTTTTTGTGCCTGACGCTGGCGGTCACGCCGCTGCGCCGCTACACGGGCTGGAACTGGCTGGTCAAGCTGCGCCGCATGCTGGGGCTGTTTGCGTTCTTCTATGCCTTTCTGCACTTCCTGATGTTCTTTTGGGGCGACCATGGCTTCGACGTGCCCGCGATGGGCAAGGATGTCATCAAGCGGCCTTTCATCACCGTCGGCTTTGCCGCCTTTGTGTTGCTGATACCGCTCGCGCTGACCAGCACCAACGGCATGATCAAGCGGCTCGGCGGCAAGCGCTGGCAGTGGCTGCACCGTCTCATGTATGTCATCGCGCCCCTCGGCATCCTCCACTTCTGGTGGATGAAGGCGGGCAAGCATAATTTCACGGAGCCGATCATTTTTGGCGTGATCGTCGCGGTGCTGCTGGGCTTGCGGGTGTACTGGAGCCGCACCAAGGCTCTTGCTGCGGCGCGCGCTTGAGGCCGGCAGGCCACGCCTTGACGGGCGCGCTACGATGAGCAATGGCTGGCCACAACGACCTTGGATACAAATACCTGTTTGCGCACCCTGAACTGGTGCGCGAATTGCTCGCCGATTTCACCGACTTTCAGGCGCTGGGAGCGCTTGCTCCCAGCGCCTTTGAGCGGGTCAATCCGGGCTATGTCAGCGATCGTTTTTCAGAACGGCATGATGATATCGTGTGGCGCGCCAAGGTAGGCGAGCAGTGGTGTTACATCTGCATCTTTCTTGCCTTTCCAGGCGGCGCAGCGCTACGTGCTGATCGACCAGCAGCGTCTCGACCCCAGTGTTGGGCCGAAAAGCCTGGCGTGCTTGCTATGCTCTTTCAGCTGGAACTTTCGGACGTCCCAAAGGTTCTAAAGATGGTCTACCGCTGCTGGGAGCGTGGCTGGTGCAAGACGCGCAGGCGCCCTTGTGGCGCTCGGTGCTCGCTTTGGTGGAGCAGTTGATGGCGCGCCAGTTCAAAGCGAGCGACATGCCCGCCGTGCTTGCCGGCGAAGGGGAAAGCGATATGGGTGCCAGAAAATTTGAAACGTGGGCGGACTACCTCGAGGACAAAGGGCGTCAGCAGGCATTGCAGTTAGGAATCGAGCAGGGAATGCAGCAGGGAATGCAGCAAGGAATGCAGCAAGGAATGCAGCAAGGTCGCGAACTTGCGGCCGGTTCCGTGCGCTCGGCACTAAAGGACGTCCTTGGCAGACGCTTCGGGGTCGTCCCGCCGGCAGCGCTGACGCTGCTGGACCAGGCGTCCCTTGAAGAGCTCGGCGCCTTGCTGGTGAGCGCGCTCAATACGCCCAGTATCGCGGCATTGCTGGCGCTTCCGGCGGACAGCTGATCACTGGCCGCCGGATGGCATTTACTTCAAGACCGATTCGAGCGCAAACAGGTCCGTCGGATGCTCCCGCTGGCGCACCAAGTGCACCTGGTCGCCGTCGACCATCACCTCGGCCGCGCGGCCGCGCGTGTTGTAGTTCGAGGACATCGTGAAACCATAGGCGCCCGCTTGCATGATGGCCAGCAGGTCGCCTTCGGCCACGGCCAGTTGGCGGTCGCGCGCCAGCCAGTCGCCCGACTCGCACACCGGTCCGACCACGTCGTAAGTCACCGCTTCGCCGCCGTGCGGCGCCACCGCCTGCACATCCATCCAGGCCTGGTACAGGGCAGGGCGCATCAAGTCGTTCATGGCCGCATCGACGATGCAAAAGTTTTTCTCGGCGCCCGGTTTCAGGTATTCGACACGGGTGAGCAGCACGCCGGTGTCGCCCACGATGGCGCGGCCCGGCTCGAAGATCACCTTGATCGCACGACCGGCGTGCTTGTCGGCGCGCCAGGCATCGATGCGCGCGAACACACGCGCCAGGTAGTCGCCCACCGGCACCGGTTCCGAACCGCCTGCTTCACCATAATTGATGCCAATGCCCCCGCCCATGTCCAGGTGATCGAGCACGATGCCTTCGGCGCCCAGCGCGTCGACCAGCTCGATCAGTTTGTCGAGCGCCTGCAGCAGCGGGGCGTCGTCCAGCAATTGCGAGCCGATGTGGCAGTCGATCCCGACCGGTGTAATGTGCGCCAGCGCCGCTGCGGTGCGGTAGGTCGCCAGCGCATCGTCAAAGGCAACGCCGAACTTGCTCGCTTTCAGGCCGGTGGCGATGTAGGGATGGACTTTCGGGTCGACGTTGGGATTAACGCGCAGCGACACGCGCGCCTGTTTGCCCATTGTGCCGGCAACCTCGTTCAAGCGATGCAGTTCGGGAATCGATTCGACGTTAAAGCACAGGATATCGTGCGACAGCGCCAGGCGCATTTCGTCGGCGCTCTTGCCCACGCCCGAAAAGATCACTTTGCGCGGATCGCCCCCGGCGGCGATCACGCGCAGCAGTTCGCCGCCCGAGACGATGTCGAAGCCGGCGCCGCGGCGCGCCAGCAGGTCGAGGATGGCGAGGTTCGAGTTGGCCTTCATGGCGTAGCACACGAGCGCGTCGCGCCCGGCGCAGGCGTCGGAAAACGCGGCGAAATTGCCCAGCAGGGCTGCTTTCGAATACACGTAAGTTGGCGTGCCGAAGCGCTCGGCGATGGCGGGCAAGGGGGTACTGTCGGCGTGCAGCACGCCGTCAAGGTGAAAAAAATGCGACATAGATTTTATTGTTGTACTGGAGGAGAGGTTGGCGGCGGAGGAAACGGCGCAAGCCCAGAGGCCTGTTTGGCGGGCGGCTTGGGCATGTAGAGCGGGCCGGGTTGGCCGCAGCCGGCCGCGAGCAGTCCCGATAAGACCACGGCGGCGATGCCGGTATTGCGCGCAAAAGGAGACTTCACGATTAGAATCACGGTTGGATTAGACCTGTGGAGTGTAGCATGAGCGAAAAAGAATTTTTGGACCTGGCTGAAACGACCTTGACTGCCATCGAAGCGGCGCTTGACCGGCTCAACGACGAGGACGCGATCGACGTGGAATGCAAGCGCAGCGGCAACGTGCTCGAAATCGAGTTCATCGACAATGGCAGCAAGATCATCATCAACAGCCAGGCGCCGATGAAGGAAATGTGGGTGGCCGCCAAGTCGGGCGGTTTCCACTACAAGTACGTCGACGGGGCTTGGATCAACACGCGCGACGGCAGCGAGCTGTACGCCGCGCTGTCGCAGCTCGCCAGCGCCCAGGGCGGCGCCGCCGTCACCCTGTAACAAGGCCTCGGCGGGGCAGCAACTCCTCGGGGGAGAGGTTAGAACAGGTCGTTCTTGACGGCGTCCTTGACCTTTTCTTCGGCCGGGGTGCCGCGCGCTCCGGTGTCGAGGTTTTGCACACCGGCGCCGGGCGGGTTTTCGGCGTAGTAGTATTCCTCACCCACTTTCACCATGTTGGGCGGTACTTCGCGCTCTTCCATCGGCACGTCCTTGAGCGCCTTTTGCATGTAGCTGATCCAGATTGGCAAGGCCAGCCCGCCGCCCGTTTCCTTGTTGCCCAGGTTTTTGGGCTGGTCGTAGCCCATCCATGCAATGCCCACCAGCTTGTTGTTCTGGTAGCCGGCGAACCAGGCGTCGATCGAGTCGTTGGTGGTGCCGGTCTTGCCAGCCAGGTCGGTGCGCTTGAGCGCCAGCGCCTTGACCGCGGTGCCGTAGCGCACGACGTCTTTCAGCATGCTGTCGACCAGGAAGGCGTTTCTGGCGTCGATGACGCGGTGCGCCTCGATCCCGGCCTTGTCCGGATTGGCCTGCGAGAGCACCTTGCCGTTGCTGTCGCTGACCTTGGAAATCAGGTACGGGCTGACCCGGTAGCCGCCGTTGGCAAACACCGAATAGGCGCCCGCCATCTGCAGCGGCGTGGTGGCGCCCGCGCCCAGTGCCAGCGTCAGGTAGGGCGGGTTCTTTTCCGGGTCGAAGCCGAAGCGCGTCGTGTATTCCTGGCCGTACTTGGCGCCAATCTTTTGCAGGATGCGGATCGAGATCATGTTCTTGGACTTGGTCAGCCCGCGCCGCATGCTCATTGGCCCTTCATACTTGCCGTCGTAGTTCTTCGGCTCCCACGCCTGGCCGCCCGTCTGGCCGGCATCAAACGAGATCGGCGCGTCGTTGATGATGGTCGCCGGCGACAGCCCGCGCTCGAGCGAGGCCGAGTAAATAAAAGGCTTGAACGACGAGCCGGGCTGGCGCCATGCCTGCGTAACGTGATTGAACTTGTTGCGGTTGAAGTCGAAGCCGCCCACCAGCGCGCGAATCGCGCCGTCGGTCGGGTCGCTCGCTACAAAAGCCGATTCCACTTCCGGCATCTGCGTCACGCTCCAGGCGGTGCCGCCATCCTGGCTGATGCGAATGACCGCGCCGCGCTTGATGCGCCGGTTGGGCGCGGCCTTGGCCGACAGCCAGCCTTGGCCGAAGGACAAGCCGGCGCCGCTGATTTTCAATTCCTCGCCGGAGGCCGTGACGGCTGTTACTTCGGTCGGCGAGGCGGCCAGCACCACGGCGGCGATGATGTCGTCGCTGTCGGGATGCTCGGCCAATTCGTTCTCGATCGCTTCGTCCGCGTCCTCCTTGTTCTTGGGGATGTCGATGTAGGCTTCCGGGCCGCGGTACTGGTGGCGCTTTTCGTAGTCCATCACCCCGCGCCGCAGCGCCAGATAGGCCGCGTCCTGGTCGGCCTTGGTGATGGTGGTAAACACGTTCAGCCCGCGCGTGTAGGTTTCTTCTTTGAACTGTTCGTAGACCAGCTGGCGCGCCATTTCAGCCACGTATTCGGCATGCACGCCAAATTCGCCGCTGTCGGTCTTGATGTGCAGCGGCTCGGCCTTGGCGCTGGCGAACTGGGCGTCATTAATGTACTTGAGCTCGTGCATGCGCAGCAGGATGTACTGCTGGCGCGTCTTGGCGCGCTTGGGGTTGACCACGGGGTTGTAGGCCGACGGCGCCTTGGGCAGGCCGGCCAGCATGGCTGCTTCGGCGATCGTGATGTCCTTGATACTCTTGCCGAAATAAATCTGCGCGGCCGAGGCAAAACCGTAGGCGCGCTGGCCCAGGTAGATCTGGTTCATGTAGACCTCGAGAATCTGGTCCTTGGTCAGGTTTTTTTCGATCTTCCAGGACAGCAGGATCTCGTACGCCTTGCGCTTGTACGACTGTTCCGACGACAGGAAAAAGTTGCGAGCGACCTGTTGCGTGATGGTCGAGGCGCCCTGGCGCGCGCCGCTGCTGCTTGCGTTGTGCAAAAAGGCGCGCAGCAGGCCTTTGTAGTCGACGCCGCCGTGCTCGTAGAAGCGGTCATCTTCGATGGCGATGATGGCCTTTTTCATCACGTCCGGAATGTCCTTCAAGTGCACCAGGTTGCGCCGCTCTTCGCCGAACTCGCCGATCAGCGCGCCGTCAGCGGTAAAAATGCGCAATGGCATCTTGGGACGGTAGTCGGTCAGGGTGTCGAGCGCCGGCAGGTTGGGGTAGGCCATTGCCAGCGCGAACACGACGATGAGCAATCCTACCAGCGCGGTGCCGGTGACCGCGCCCAGAAACAGCAGGACAAGGCGCTTGGGCGAGCGCTTGCCGCGCGCGCCGGTGGAGGGGGAGGTTGCGTCCGGTTTGGAAGAGGCCATGCGGGTCGAATCTTTCGCTGAGAAGTTGCTGTTGATTATAAAGCACGGCTGGGGAGCGCGGCGCGCCGGCGTGGGTCCTTGTCACGCAAAGAAATTTGCCTCTGCACAACTATGATGTTCCTTGGGTTACAGAGTGTATCTTTCCCGCCCGACCGTTTGATATTCCTCGACAGAAATACCTTTACAGCTACTCAGGATAGTTGCTACGATTTAATGTAGTGTCTTATGAGTAGTGTGTAAATGGCGGTTTTATAACAATTAAACACCATAGATGCCGTTTAAATAATCGTTCTGCAGAGTCGCTTTTGCAGCGTAAGCAATGAAGTCGGTAGGTGAGGGAGTACGCTCGATGATCAATCTGGGTTCTTTGTTCGGTCAGGCCAGCCCGCCTTTATTGGGGCTTGACATCAGTACGTCGGGCGTGCGCCTGGTGGAATTGGTGGTGATCGGCAAAAATGAGCTGCGCTTGGAACGCTATGCGTCCGAGCCGCTGGCGCGTGGCGCCGTGGTGGACGGCAATATCGAAAATATCGAGCTGGTTTCCGAAGCGGTGCGCCGGGTTTGGAAGAAGAGCGGCACCCGCGTCAAGCTGGTGGCGCTGGGCATGCCGCCGGCGTCCGTGATCACCAAGAAGATCATCTTGCCGGCCGGCTTGTCCGAAGACCAGCTTGAAATGCAGGTCGAGTCCGAGGCAAGCCAGTACATCCCGTTCGCGCTCGACGAAGTGAGCCTCGACTTCGACGTGATCGGCCCGGCTGCCAGTTCCCCCGAAGATATTGAAGTCATGCTCGCCGCGTCGCGCCGCGAAAAGGTCGAGGACCGGGTCGCGATCGCCGAAGCGGCCGGCCTGACGGCAGTGGTGATGGACATCGAATCGTACGCCGCGCGCGCCGCGCTCGACCGCATCACGGCCCAGATGCCGCATGCCGGCGTCGGCCAGATCGTGGCCCTGTTCCAGATCGGCGCGCAAGTGACCCATATTTCCGTCATGCTTGACGGCGAAACTATCTATGAGCGCGAGCAGCCTTTCGGCGGCAACCAGCTGACCCAGGACATCGTACGCGCCTATGGCCTCTCGTTCGAGGACGCCGACGCCAAGAAGAAGTCGGGCGAGCTGCCCGAGGGCTACCCGGCCGAACTGTTGATGCCGTTTCTGGAAAGCGCCGCGCTGGAAGTCACGCGCGCCATCCAGTTTTTCTACACGTCCACGCCGTACACCCGCATCGACCAGTTGTTCCTGGCCGGCGGCTGTGCGCTGATTCCCGGCCTGCTCGACATTGTTGCCAACCGCACCAAGATCAGTAGCGCGGTGGTGTCGCCGTTCAAGGGCATGTCGCTCGGTCCCTCCGTGCGCGAGCAGCAATTGCGTGCCGAGGCGCCCGCCTATCTTGTCGCCTGCGGGCTGGCCCTGCGGAGGTTTGGCTGATGATCAAAATTAATCTGCTTCCCCACCGGGAAGCCAGGCGCAAGGCCAAGAAAACCGCCTTCATGGCGCTGCTGGCCGCCTCGGCCGTCATCGGCGCGGTGATCGTGATCATGGTCAGCGGCTACAATGCCGCGCGCAATGACAGCCAGAGCGACCGCAATGCCGTGCTCACGCGCGCCAATGCGGCGCTGGACAAGGAAATCGCGGAAATCGCCACCCTCAAGCAGGAAATCGAAGCGCTCAAGGCACGCCAGCAGGCGGTCGAGGACTTGCAGGGCGATCGCAACCAGCCGGTGTACCTGCTCGAAGAGCTGGTGCGCCAGACGCCGCAGGGCGTGTACCTGCGTTCGTTCCGCCAGGAAGGCCAGAAAGTGCTCCTGACGGGCAGCGCCCAGTCGCAAGAGCGGGTGGCTGAACTGCTGCGCAACTTGTCGACTGGCTCGGTCTGGCTGGAAAAGCCGGAATTGGTGGAAGTGCGCGCAGTGCCGCTGGTGGGCAGCAAGAACGGCAAGAAAATCGGCGAGTTCACCATGTCAGTGGGCATCAAGCGGCCGCGCGACAAGGACAAGGTCGAGGGCGGCGTCAAGCCCGTTACCGGCGTCATTGTCACGCCCGCCGCGCCTGCGCCCAAATAGCCGAGAACGGATACGACGATGAATATAGATCTCAAAAGGGCCGGCCAGTCGCTCAGCGGCCAGTTCAAGAACCTGGCCGGCCTGCCGCCCGGCCAGTGGCCGCTCGCGCCGCGCCTGCTGTGCGGCCTGGGCATGGCCGCTGCCGTGGTGGCGGCCGGTTACTTCTTTTACTGGAGCGGCCAGTTCGAAGCCCACGATACGCTGGTGGCGCAGGAAACCACGCTCAAGGATGAGTACACCACCAAGATTTCGTCGGCGATCAATCTGCCCGCCCTCAAGCTGCAGAAAATGCAGGTCGACCAGTATGTCGAGCGGCTCCAGAAGCAATTGCCGGGCAAGGCAGAAATGGCGGCCCTGCTGTCGGACATTAACCAGGCCGGCACCGGGCGCGGCTTGACGTTTGACCTGTTCAAGCCGGGTGCGGTGGTGGTGCGCGACTATTATGCCGAGCAGCCCATCGATATCCGG
Source organism: Massilia sp. TSP1-1-2 (assembly GCF_049896185.1). Classification (NCBI taxonomy): domain Bacteria; kingdom Pseudomonadati; phylum Pseudomonadota; class Betaproteobacteria; order Burkholderiales; family Oxalobacteraceae; genus Massilia; species Massilia sp. TSP1-1-2. Next base: position 23,423 of record NZ_JAFCTU010000003.1, on the reverse strand, counting down.
GTGGTCGGCTCCTACCATGACATTGGCGCATTTGCCAGCGACATGGCCAATTTGCCGCGCATTGTCACGCTCAACAACATGTCGCTCACCACCGGCACCAACGGCACCCTGGTGCTCGATGCGGTCGCCAAGACGTTCCGCTACCTCGACATGGATGAAGTGTCGTCGCAGCGCAAGGCCGCTGCCGACCTGAAGAAAGGCAAGCCAAAATGACGACACTGCGACATGCCCTCGCGCTGCTGCTGGGCGGCGCGCTGCTGGCCGGCTGCGGCGGCAGCGACGAGGCTGAAATCAATACCTGGATGACGGGCGTCAAGGCCGGCACCAAGATCAGCGTCGAGCCGATCTCGGAACCGAAAACGTTTATTCCGTTTGCCTATGGCGTACGCGACGAGATCGATCCGTTCGACGCCAACAAGCTGTTGGCCGAACTGGCGCGCTCGGCCAACGCGATTCCCAATCCGCTCAAGCCGGACACCGAGCGGCGCAAGGAATATTTGGAGACCTTTCCGCTCGACGGCATGGTGATGGTGGGAACGATTAACAAGGCGGGCGTGAACTATGGCCTGATCCAGATTGACCGCGCCGTGCACCAGGTCAAAAAAGGGCAAAAATTGGGCCAGAATTTCGGCGTCGTGACAGGGGTGGCCGACAGCGCCATCAATGTCGCGGAAAGAGTTCAGGACGCTGGCGGCGAATGGGTCGAGCGCATGACGAAGCTTGAGTTGCAGGAAAGTAAGGAGACCAAGAAATGATCGCACTAAGAAAAAATTTCACCGCCGTGACCGCGCTGGCGGCACGCATGGGCGCATTGCTGGCTCTGACCTTGTTCGCACAGCATGCGACGGCCCAGGAAAACGCGATCGAATCGATCACGGCCGCCCAGCAGGGCGGCAACGTGGTGCTCAACATCGCGCTGAAAAACGCGCCCACCAAGTTGCCGCTCGGCTTTACGATCGCTAACCCGACCCGCATTGCGCTCGACTTCGGCTCTACCGCCAACAACACCGGCAAGACGGCGCAGGAAGTCAACCTGGGCGACGTGCGTTCGGTCAACGTGGTACAGGCTGGCGAGCGCACCCGCCTCGTGTTCAGCCTGAAGCGTTCACTGAACTATGCGATGGCCATCGATGGCAAATCCGTCATCGTCACCGTCGACGGTTCCGGCGGCGTGGCCCAGGCTGTCAACGGCGCCGGCATCGCGGTCGTCGCCCCCGTTGTGGCCGGCGCGCCAAAACGCTCCATGCTCAAGAACCTGGACTTCCGCAAGGGCGCCAATGGTGAAGGGCGCGTCGTGGTCGACCTGCCGCACAATCAGGTAGCGGTCGACGTGCGCCAGGTCGGCAACAGCATCGTGGTCGACTTCATGAAGACCGGCTTGCCCGACACGCTGCGGCGCCGGCTCGACACGACCGACTTCGGCACTCCCGTGTCGCAGATCACCACTGTGCCGCAAGGCGACAATGTGCGCATGACCGTGGAAGCGCGCGGCTTGTGGGAACAGACCGTGTACCAGAGCGACACCCAGCTCGTGATCGACGTCAAGCCGATCAAGGAAGACCCGAACGCGCTGACCCAGGGCACCCAGGGCTACCGTGGCGAGAAAATTACCTTTAACTTCCAGAACGTGGAAGTGCGCGCCGCGCTGCAAGCGATCGCCGACATTTCCGGCCTGAACATCATCACCAGCGAGTCCGTCACCGGCAACCTGACGATGAACTTGAAGGAAGTGCCATGGGACCAGGCGCTCAACGCAATGCTGCAGGCCAAGGGCCTGGACATGCGCAAGAACGGCACCGTGTTGTGGATCGCCCCGAAAGAAGAGCTGCTGACCAAGGAAAAGCTGGAACTGGAACAAAAGGCGCAGATCGCCGACCTCGAACCACTCAAGTCGGAAATCTTCCAGCTGAACTACCAGAAGGCTGAAGCGTTCCGTACCGTGTTCGGTCTGGACGCCGGCGGCGGCGCCAGCGGCACCAGTGGGCAGAACCGCGTGCTGTCCAAGCGCGGCAGTGCCATCATTGATCCCCGCAGCAATCAATTGTTTGTGACCGATATTCCTTCGCGTCTTGAAGACATCCGCAAGCTGATCCAGAAAACCGACATTGCCTCGCGCCAGGTGCTGATCGAAGCACGCCTGGTCGAAGCGAACGATGGCTTTAGCCGTAACCTTGGCGTCAAGCTCGGCTTTGCCGACTTGCGCGGTTTGCGCGGCGGCGACGCCGGCTACCAGGTGTCGGGCAACGAGCGCATCGCCATCGGCGGCAATTACACCGGCGTCGGCCAGGTGACGCGCCAGACCCCCGACGCCGGCGACGCCTGGTCCAACCAGCAACTGGTGAACTTGCCGGCCCAGGGCATCAATGGCGTGGCGCCCGCTTCGCTCGCGGCCAGCCTGTTTTCGGCCGCGGCCAACCGCTTCCTGAATTTGGAACTGTCGGCCCTCGAAGCTGACGGCAAGGGCAAGATCATCTCCAGCCCGCGCGTGGTTACCCAAGACAATGTCTTGGCCGTCATCGAGCAGGGTATCGAGTTGCCTTACCAGGTCGCTACCAGCAGCGGCGCCACCTCGATCTTTTTCAAGAAGGCCAACCTGCGCCTGGAAGTGACGCCCCAGATCACCCCTGACGGCAATGTGATTCTGGACGTCAACGTGAACAAGGATTCCAAGGGCGACGAGACGCGCGCCGGCTTCGCCATCAATACGCAGCACGTGCAGACGAAGGTGATGGTTGAAAATGGCGGTACCGTGGTGCTGGGCGGGATTTACCAACAGCAAGACACCAACAATGTCAGCAAAGTGCCGTTCCTCGGTGACTTGCCGGTGCTGGGCAACCTGTTCAAGACCACGGCGCGCCAGAGCACCAAGACGGAGTTGTTGGTGTTCATTACGCCGAAGATCATTGCCGAACGCTTGACGACACGTTAATTGCAGATTATTTACCAGGACTACAAAATGTTTCTCAAACTCATACAAAGTGCATTGGCCCGGCCTGCCCGGCTGTTGGTCGCGGCCTCGCTGTCGGCCGCGCTGGTGGCCTGCGGCGGCGGCGGCGGCAGCCCCGGCTCGGTTCCGGGCAGCGGCACCACTCCGGGGACGCCGGGGACGCCCGTCGCGGTAGCGAGTGTGACCGTGACTGCCGTCGCGGCCGACGGCACCGTGCTCACGGGCCTGTCTGGCACACAGACGGCCACCGTGCGCGCCGTCGTCAAGTCGAAAGCCGGCTTGCCGGTGGCAAATGCCATTGTCAAGTTCAGCCTGTCCGATCCGCTGCTCGTATTCACTCCTGATTCGGCCTCGGCGCTGACCGATGACAAGGGCGTTGCCGTGGTAACGATCAAGCCGACCTCGGCCGCTGCGGCTGGCGCGCTGGCCATTACGGCCACGGCGACGGTGGAGAACGCTCTTGTCACGGGCAGTATCAACTTGGCGGTGGGGCCCGCAGGCGTTGTCCTCGATCCGACTCTGGCCGTCACCCTGGTCGACAGCGCCAATGCCCCGCTTGGTTCGCTGTCCGGCACCCAGACAGCCACCGTACGCGCGCTCGTCAAGTCAAAAGCCGGCTTGCCGGTGGCAAACGTCATCGTCAAGTTTACGCTGTCCGATCCTCTGCTAGTGTTCATTCCTGATTCGGCCTCGGCGCTGACTGATGTGAATGGCGTTGCCGAGCTAAAGGTCACGCCGAGTTCGGCCAGTTCGGCCGGTGCGGTTGCCATTGCCGCCACTACGACGGTGGAGAACGTAACGGCCAGGGGCAGCTTCAACCTGTCTGTGATCGCCGCAGGCGCAGTTGTCGAGCCGACCCTGGCCGTTACCGTGGTCGACGGCTCCAATGCCCCGCTCGGTTCGTTGTCCGGCACCCAGAGCGGCACCGTGCGCGCTTTCGTCAAGTCAAAAGCCGGTTTGCCCGTGGCAAATACCATCGTCAAGTTCACGCTGTCCGATCCGCTGCTGGTATTCATTCCTGATTCGGCCACGGCGCTGACCGATGCCAACGGCGTTGCCGAGCTGAAGGTCAAGCCCACCTCGGTTACGTCGGCTGGTGCGGTTGCCATTGCCGCCAGTGTGACGGTGGAGAATGTGGCGGCCAGGGGCAGTGTCAACGTGTCCGTGGGCCCCGCAGTGGCCGTCGTCGAGCCGACCCTGGCCGTGACCGTCGTCAACAGCGCTAATGCCCCGCTCGGTTCGCTGTCCGGCACCCAGAGCGGTACCGTACGCGTTGTCCTCAAGTCGGGCACCGGCGCGGTTGTGCCGAATGCCATTGTCAAATTCACGTTGACCGATCCGTTGCTGGCATTTACTCCTGATTCTGCCTCGTCGCTGACCGACGCCAACGGCGTTGCCGTGATTACGGTCAAGCCTGCCTCCACTACCGTGGCCGGCGCCGTTGGCATTATCGCTAGCGCGATCGTGAACAATGCTCCGGTGAGCGCCACCGTCAATATCGCGGTCGGCCCGGCTGGCGTGCCCGCCAATCCGACCATGGCGCTGACCGTTGTCGACAACACCAATGCCGCAATCACCTCGTTGTCCGGCACCCAGTCTGCCAACGTGCGCAGCCTGATCAAGGACAGTAACGGGGCGGTGGTGCCGAATGTCATCGTGGAATACACCATCAGCAGCCCGCTGCTGGTATTTACGCCACAGTCCGGTTCTGCGCTGACCGATGCGTCCGGCTTCGCCGTGATCGCCGTGTCTCCCGCCAGCATCAGCTCGGCAGGTGCGGTGGCGATCAGCGCCACGGCAGTTGTTGCCGGCAAGACCGCCAGCGCCACCACCAACGTCTCGGTGGTTGCCGCTCCGCTGACCGTGTCGAGCATGGCCTTTTCGCCGGCGCCGGTGGGCTCGCTGCCTTCGCAAAGCAGCGCTGCGCTCAATATCGGCATCACCACCGGCGGTCGTCCGGCAGCATCGGCCCCCGGCCTGGTGCTGACCTCGCTGTGCGTCAGCGACGGCACCGCCACGCTGGTAGCGGGCACCTTCACCAACGGCGTCCAGACCGCCACCTACGTCAACAAAGGCTGCACCCGCGGCACCGACGTTCTCACCGCCACGCTGGGCAGCTCGTCGATGAACACCACGATTGCCGTTGATGCCGCCAATATCGGCACCATCCAGTTCGTCAGTTCGAACCCGACCGGCCAGTCGATCGTGCTCAAGGGCTCGGGCGGCCAGGGGCGCCAGGAATCGGCGCTGCTGACCTTCCGCGTGCTTGACGAAAACAATGTCGGCCTGGCCGGCGTGGCCGTCACCTTCCGGCCGTCCACCGCGACCGGCGGGCTGTCCGTTGCTCCAGCCGCTGGCACCACCGACGCCACCGGCCAGGTGACCACCACGGTGTCGTCGGGTACGATTCCGACCCCGGTGCGCGTGCTGGCGCAGGCCAGCCGCAATGGCAAGACCATCAGCGGGCTGTCCGACACCCTGATCATCTCGACCGGCCTGCCGATCCAGAAGTCGATGTCGCTCAGCGTGGACAGCTACAACATCAATGGCTGGAATGTCGATGGCGCCATTGCCAACGTAACGATTCGCATGGCCGACCAATACGGCAATCCGATTTCGGATAACACGGCGGTCAGTTTTGTCACCGAAGGCGGCGCCATCGGTTCCTCGGCCCAGGGCGGTTGCCAGACCATCAATGGTGGTTGCAGCGTCACGCTCAAGAGCCAGAACTTCCGTCCGGCCAACGGCCGGGTTACCGTGCTGGCCTTCGTGCAAGGTATCGAAGACTTCGTCGACGTCAATGGCGACGGTCAGTACAGCTGCAGTGACTTCACTTCTGCCGACGGCACCGGGGTGTATCGTCCGCTGGTCGATACCTGCAATAGCGGCGGCGAGCCGTTCACCGATCTGGGCGATCCTTTCCTTGATGCCGGGGTCCTCGGGTCGGTGTTTGGCTTCCAGAACATCCCCCGCTATGGTGCACTTGACGGCAGTTACGATTTTTCGAACGGCGACTTGCCTGTCCCGTACAACCGCACCAGCTTTGTCGCTGCGGGCAATGGCAAGTGGGGCTTGAACTACATCCGCGCCCAGGCCGAGATCACTTTCAGCGATGCCGTGCCGAATTTGATCCGCCAGGTGTGCGGCGCGGGCAGTTGCCGCGACTGGATCGCCGCTGACGGCGACCAGTTCGTCGTCACCGGGCTGACGGGCCCTGGCTGCCAGGCGCAGTCAGTAGCGTTCCGCCTGTACGACCTGCACAACAACCCCTTGCCTTCCGAGACCACGGTGGGTACCGCCGATGTGAAAAAAGTGGCAGTAAGTTCAGTGTCGCCAAATCTCGTGGCATCGACCTCCGTTCCGGGCGGTACCATCCATAATGTGTTGATCACCCCGTCCGATACGTGTGAGGCTGGTTCGTTCGGCATCGTACTCAAGTCGCCGAGCTTGCAAACTGCGTCGACCTACACCTACCGGTTCACGGCGCCTTGAGTTCAGGAAACATCTTCCTGGTAGGGTTGATGGGCGCGGGCAAGACCACCATCGGCCGCATCCTTGCCAGGAAATTAGGAAAACGCTTTATCGATTCCGACCACGAGATCGAGGCCCGCACCGGCGCCTCGATCCCGTGGATCTTCGAAATCGAAGGCGAGGACAGTTTTCGCCGGCGCGAAGCGGAAGTCATCCGCGACCTGACGGCGCAGGACGGCATCGTGCTCGCCACCGGCGGCGGTGCCGTGCTCGATGCGCGCAACCGTGCCTATCTCAAGCAACGGGGGCGCGTTGTCTATTTACGGGCCAGTGTCAGCAGCATCATGCTGCGCACCTCCAACGACAAGAACCGCCCACTGCTGCAAACGGCCGACCCGCGCAAGAAACTCGAGGAACTGACCGCCCAGCGCGAGCCGCTGTACCGCGAAATTGCCGACCTGGTCATCGACACCGGCCGACCTAACGTACAATCGATGGTGCAGACCATTCTGGCGCAGCTTGCCGCGCTCGAAAACTCCGGCGCCGGGTCTGGGCGCGCCCAAGATACCGAACCATCGATGAACCAGCAATCTTCCATTTCCCTCCATGTTGACCTGGGTGAGCGCAGCTACCCGATTTCCATCGGCGCCGGCCTGCTGGCCGACCCGTCCCTGCTGGCCCAGCATATTGTCGGTCGCAAGGTGGCCATTGTCACCAACACCACCGTCGCCCCGCTGTACTTGGAGCAGGTCGCCGCACCGTTGCGCGCGGCAGGGCACGAGGTGCACGCCATCGTGCTGCCCGACGGCGAAGAACATAAAAACTGGGCCAGCCTGATGCAAGTGTTCGACGCACTGCTGGCCAACAAATGCGACCGCAAGACCACCATGGTGGCGCTGGGCGGCGGCGTGATCGGCGACCTGACCGGCTTTGCCGCGGCCAGCTACATGCGCGGCGTGCCGTTCGTGCAAATTCCCACCACGCTGCTCTCGCAGGTCGATTCGTCCGTTGGCGGCAAGACTGGCCTCAATCACCCGCTCGGCAAGAACATGATCGGCGCTTTTTACCAGCCGCGCGCGGTGCTGGCCGATACCGCCACGCTGGCCACCTTGCCGGCGCGCGAACTGTCGGCCGGCCTGGCCGAAGTGATCAAGCATGGCGCCATTATCGACGCCGCGTTCTTCGACTGGATCGAACAGAATGTCGGCGCCCTGATGGCGCGCGAGCCGCAGGCGCTGGCGCATGCCATTTCGCGCTCGTGCGAAATCAAGGCCGATGTGGTGCGCCAGGACGAGCGCGAAGGCGGCCTGCGCGCCATCCTCAATTTTGGCCATACCTTCGGCCACGCGATTGAAGCTGGCCTGGGCTACGGCCAGTGGCTGCACGGCGAGGCGGTCGGCTGCGGCATGGTCATGGCGGCCGATTTGTCGCACCGCGCAGGGCTGGTCGACTTTGCCACCGTGGCGCGGATGCGCGCTTTGGTGGCCGCCGCCGGCCTGCCCACCGAGGCGCCCGACCTGGGCACCGAACGCTGGCTCGAGCTGATGGAAGTGGACAAGAAAAACGAAGGCGGCGCGATCAAGTTCATCTTGATGAAGCCGCTGGGCAGCCCGAGCATCCAGGGCGTGCCGCAAGCGCTGCTGCTGGCAACGCTGGGCGCCTGCGTCAAGTCCAGCTAAGTTGAGCATGAGTTGAGCATGAGTCGAGCATGAACCCCGCAGACCAGCACCTCGCGCCCTACGCCGTGCAGTCGGCCACGGCGCGCGGGCGCCGCTACCCCGAAGCGGCGCATGCCTCGCGCAGCGAGTTCCAGCGCGACCGCGACCGCATCATTCACTGCTCGGCCTTTCGCCGCCTCGAATACAAGACCCAGGTCTTCCTCAATCACGAGGGCGACATGTTCCGCACGCGCCTGACCCACAGCCTTGAGGTCGCGCAGGTGGGCCGCTCGATGGCGCGCAATCTGCGCCTGAACGAAGACCTGGTCGAAGCGCTGGCGCTGGCGCACGACCTGGGCCACACCCCATTCGGCCACGTGGGGCAGGACGTGCTCAACGAATGCATGCAGGACTTCGGCGGTTTTGAACACAACCTGCAAAGCCTGCGCGTGGTCGACACCCTGGAGGAGCAATACGGCGCCTTCGACGGCCTGAACCTGATGTTTGACACGCGCGAAGGCATCCTCAAGCACTGCTCGCTGGCCAACGCCAGGGAACTGGGGCCGGTGGCCCAGCGCTTTATCGACCGCACCCAGCCCAGCCTGGAAGCGCAGCTGACCAATCTGGCCGACGAAATTGCCTACAACAGCCACGATATCGACGATGGCTTGCGTTCGGGGCTGATCACGATTGCGCAGCTTGAGGAAGTCGACTTTTTTGCGCGCCGCTGGCATGAAGTGCAGGCTGCCTACCCGGGCCTGTCCGGACGGCGCGCCATTTACGAGACACTAAGGCGCCTGATCACGGTGCTGGCCGACGACCTGATCGCCACTTCCAGCGCGCTGCTGCAGGAGGCCGCCCCAAGCGACGTGGACGCGGTGCGCGCCAGTGCGCCGCTGATTCGTTTTTCCGACCCGATGCGCAAAGATGCGACCGAGCTCAAACGGTTTTTGCGCGCCAATCTGTACCGCCATTTCAAGGTCAACCGGATGCGCGTCAAAGCGAGCCGCATCGTGCGCGAACTGTATGAAGCCTTCATGGCCGAGCCGGTGCTGCTGCCGCCGGACTATCAGGATGGGTCGGGCGAGTCGGCCAAACAGGCGCGCAAGATCGCCGACTATATCGCCGGCATGACGGACCGCTACGCGATCCGCGAGCACCGCCGCATATTCTCGCTCGAAGAGCTGTAGCTCTCTAAACCTGTAGGGCGGAAAAGCGCGAGCGCATTCCGCCAGTGCATGCGTCTCCGTGACGCATGCACTGGCGGAATGCGCTACGCTTTTCCGCCCTACGAAAACAGCGTTGGCTTGGCCAGTTCCGATAACAGTTTTTTAACCGGTGCCGGCAGCGGAGCCCGTTGTATGTCCGCCAGATCCCACCACAGATGCTGCTGCGGCGTCGCGCCACGTCTGGCCAACGCCACTTTGTACGGCGCAATATGCAGCCGATAATGCGTGAACACATGCACCAGCGGCAGCAGCGCCTGCATCTCTTCAACCTCGCCAAACGCGGCCGCGGCAGCCAGCATCGCCGCCTCATCGACCTGACCGCGCGCGCCATGCCCGCCCACCTCCGGCAGCGACATCAGCCCGCCCCAAATCCCGCTTTGGGCGCGCTGCTCGAGCAGTACCTGACCGCCATCGAGCACGATCAGCAAAGCCGCCTGCTTTTCGGGAATCGTCTTCTTCGGCTTTCTGACCGGTAGTTCGGCAGTGCGGCCGGTGGCATGCGCCACGCAGCGCTGCTGCAGCGGACAACGGGAGCAATCGGGCCGGCTGCGCGTGCATAACGTGGCCCCCAGGTCCATCAAGCCCTGCGTGTAGGCTTCGATACCCGTCTGCGGCAGCAAAGCTTCGGCGCGCTTCCACAGCCCGTCCTCCACCTTTTTCTCGCCCGGGAACTGCTCGATGCCGAACACCCGCGCAAACACGCGCTTGACGTTGCCATCCAAAATCGCCGCGCGCGTGCCGCTTGAAAAAGCCGACACTGCCGCCGCCGTCGAACGCCCGATGCCCGGCAGGTCGGCCAGCAATGCCGGGTCAGTGGGGAACACGCCATCGTACTCGGCCACCACGCGCCTGGCGCAGGCATGCAGGTTGCGCGCGCGGGTGTAGTAGCCTAAGCCGCTCCACTGCGCCATCACCTCTTCAGCGGGCGCATCAGCGAGCGCCTGCAGCGTAGGGAAGCGTTCCAGGAAGCGCGCATAGTAGCCCAGCACGGCGGCGACCTGGGTTTGCTGCAGCATGATTTCGGACAGCCAGATGCGGTAAGCGTCGGTCGTGTTCTGCCACGGCAGCGCGTGTCGGCCGTGCGTTTTCTGCCACGCGACAACGGCGAGCGAAAACGACGGGTCGGCCAGTTCGTCGAACTCGGTCAGGCGTTTCACGCAGCGGCCACCAGCGCCGGCGCCGAACCCGCGTTCATCGCCATGGTGACGCCGCCGGCCAGCTGCGCCAGGCGCGCCTTGACCTGCTCGACCTGCAGCTGGCTCGATTCAAAGGAAGTGATCTTGGTCTCGAGCGTGTCCGACGCATCGTGGATGCGCTGGATCGAGGCCAGGCGGTGCTTGAGCTGGTCCTTGTGCTGGCGGATCTGCGCTTCGATCGGCGACATGATCACTTTCAGCCATGCTTCGACGTCGGCATTGGCGGCGCGGAAGGTGCGCCGCACGCGCGAGGCGATCGAATCGAAAAAGCGTTCCAGGATCTGGCTGCGGCTCGTCATCAAGAGCGTGGTGGTACCGAACTGCTTGCTGTAGACTTCTTCGATCTTGTCCAGTTCGCGCCGGTACTTCTCGATCGAGAACGCCATCGGCACCGCCAGCGTCAGGCCGTGTTCGGCCGCGAACTTGCGGTACATGATCTCCATCATTTCGCTGATCTCGCCGATCTTGCCCGACGAGATATCCAGGTTCACGCGCGCCTGCTCAAAAAATTCCTTGACCGGGCCGCGCATGCCGGTGGCAAAGCGCGACGCTTCCATCGCTTCGCGCACCTTGGTGATTTCAGTTTGCACCAGCTCCATGCCCAGCGTGGTGTACAACTCGGTGGACAGGCGCGCAAACACCGAGCGCGTGCCCTGCAGCTTGAACAGGCTGCTGTCGAACTCCTTTTTCTCCACTTCGACCCGCTTCATCATGTGCGAGATCACGCTTTTGTTCTTGCCGCGCAGGGACTTGAGTTCCTGCAGCTGCTCGACGATGTTGCGCACGCGCGCAGCCAGCATGCCCTGCTGCGTGGCGATCAGGGCGCCCAGGTCGTCGGCCAGCTGCTTGCGGATGATGTCCTGCTTGGCCGGGATCATTTCGTTGAACAGCGCTGCCTCCAGCGCGCCCAAGCGGCTCTTTTCCAGCAGTGCCATGTCGGCGTTGATCTTGCCGACCAAGGCCTTTTGGGCCGACACCGGGAACACCTGGCGCGGATCGATCGCGAGCATATGCGCCACGCTGGCCTGCTGGCGCTCGATCTCGGCATTATTGTCCGCTTCGGACTTCAGTTCATCCCACATCGCATCGATCTTATTGAGTACCACGATGCGCCCGGCGCCCGGCCCGATATGCGTGCGCCACACTTCGATGTCGCTCTTGGTTACGCCCGTTTCGGCAGCCAGGATAAACAGCACCGCGTGCGCGCTCGGAATCAGGTTGAGCGTCAGTTCCGGCTCGGTGCCGATCGCGTTCAAGCCCGGCGTGTCGAGGATGACCAGGCCTTGCTTTAACAGCGGGTGCGGGTAGTTGATGATCGCGTGGCGCCACAGCGAAATTTCAATCATGCCGTCGCCGTCCAGCGTGGAAGCGATGTCCGGGTCGGTCTCGTCGTACAGGCCGTAGCGTTTCGCTTCGGCGATGCTCACCTGCTTGGTCATGCTGACCTGCTTGAACGTTTCGCTCATCTCGTCGCCGGCGTCCAGCGCCAGCGGCAGCACGGTCCAGGCAGAAGCGTCTTCTCGATAATCGCTGGTCGACAAATGGGTGGCGCGCGTTTCGATCGGCAGCAAACGCAGGCAGGGCGGGAAGGCGGCGTCGTACATCAGCTCGGTCGGGCACATGGTGGTGCGACCGGCCGCCGACGGCAAGATGCGCTGGCCATAATCGGCGAAGAATAGCGCGTTGATCAGCTCGGATTTGCCGCGCGAAAACTCCGCCACAAAGGCGACCGACAGCTTGTCGTCAGCCAGGCGCGCGAGCGCGCGCGCGATGCGCTGGTCGGTGGCCTGGTCGGTCAGCTCGGCCTGCGCGACCCAGCGCCGGTACTCCTCGAGGGCGGCGACGACTGCCTGGCGCCACTGCGTGTACTGCTCAAAATCCTGCACCATGATGCTCACATTCACCTCGCGCGCCGATCCTTGCGAACCTGGCAATTTGTTATTTTTGACAAATAACACAATAAAAAGTCGACCGCTGTCCCTGTCTGATTTGGCGTACTGCCGTGCCACAAATTTTGCAGGGTACGCCTGCACGATCATAGACGAAATATGTCTGTTGGAAATAGCCCGATTGCCCGTTGACGGCAATAAAATCACGCAAAGTGCTGCCTCCTTGCACAATTGCCTCGGCTAGAATCTGACGGATGGCGAGCGCCAGCTTGTCATAACGTTCACGTCCAATGCGCGCCGCCGAGGTTTTCGGGTTGATGCCGGCCCGAAACAAGCTCTCGCACGCATAAATATTACCCACGCCGACGACAATGTCGCCGGCCAGCAGCACCTGCTTGATGGGCGCCGAACGGCGCCGCGTGGCGCGGTACAGCAGGGCGCCCGAAAACGCGTCTTCGAGCGGCTCCACGCCAAGGCCGCGCAGCAACACGTGCTGGTCCAGGTCGCCGTCGTCGGCCGCGTGCCACAGCACCGCGCCAAAGCGGCGCGGATCGTTCAGGCGCAGCACTTGCAAGCCATGCGCGCCGTGCACCACCAGGTCGAAATGGTCATGCGTTCTGGGTAGCGTATCGACTGGCAACACGCGCAGGTGGCCCGACATGCCCAGGTGGATGATCAAGGTGCCGTGTTCAAAGCCGATCAGCAGGTATTTGCCGCGCCGGCCAATGTGCGCGATGGTGCGTCCGGCCAGCTTGCCGGACAGGCCGGCGGGGAAGGGCCAGCGCAGGCCCTCGCGGCGCGCCAGCACGCTGTCGACGACGCGGCCTTCCAGGTGGGGCGCGACGCCGCGCCGGGTGACTTCGACTTCTGGCAGTTCAGGCATGGGAGATTGGCGAAATGGTGTAAATTGAACAGGTGGGCGCAGAATTGATCTGTGCCGCCGTCATTCTGGAATTGCCTTGAAAAACGCTTTCGTTATTGTAACCCTCTCTAGCCTGATCTCGGCGTGCGCCGTGGCGCCCGCACAGCAGGCCCCCGCGCGCATCGAGCCCATGCCGGTGGCAGTCGCCGGCGACTTTGACGCCGACTCGGACGCCATCGCCGAGGATGCAACGCTGCCCAAGGTGCCGCTGACGCGCGACTTGCTGTACCGCCTCATGAAGGCCGAGCTTGACGCCCGTGGCGGCGACTGGCGCAGCGCCTACATGGCCATGCTGGGGCTGGCCCAGCAAACGCGCGACCCGCGCCTGGCGCGCCGCGCGGCCGAAGTGGCGCTGCAGGCCCGGCAAAGCGGCGAATCGCTGGCCGCGGTGCGCCTGTGGCGCGAACTGGCGCCCGCCTCCGACGAGGCGGCCCAGTATTACCTGGGGCTGGCCGTGCTGTCGGACGACCTGTCGGAAGCTGAAACCCTGTTCGCCCAGCGCCTCAAGGAAGCCACGCCGGCCGCGCGCGGCATGGCCATGTACCAGGTCCAGCAATACCTGCTGCGCGCCAGCGACAAGGACAAGGCCGGCGCGCTCCTCGAGCGCCTGCTCGCTCCCTACGCCGACACCTTCGAGGCGCGCTTGCTGCTGGCGCAAACTGCCTTTGCGCGCGGCGACGTCGAGCGCGCCGCGCGCCAGGCGCAGGCGGCGCTGGCGAGCAAACCCGACTCTGAAATCGCGGTCCTGACGCTGGCGCAGGTCACGCGCGACCAGGCCGAGGTCGATGCCTTGCTGCTCAGGTTTTTGGCGGCCAATCCCAAGGCGCGCGAAGTGCGCGCTGCGCGCGCGCGCGTGCTGCTGGGCCAGAAGCAGTACCAACTGGCGCGCGCCGAGTTCACCGAGCTGCTCAGGCAAGACGGCGCCAACGCGGGCACCGTATATGCGCTTGCACTGGTATCGATGCAGCTGGACGACGTTGCCGGCGCCGAGAAATACTTTGCGCAATATGTCGACCTGCTCGAAAAAAGCGACGACGATGAGCGCGACCCGGGCAAGGTGCTGCTGATCCTGGCGCAGCTCGCGCAAGAGCGCGGCGACTTGAAAGCGGCCCAGCGCTGGCTTGAAAAAGTCGCACCCGGAGAAGGCGAGACGTATTTTTCGGCCCAGGTCCGGCGCGGCCAATTGATGGCCCGCCAGGGCGACCTTGAAGGGGCGCGCGCATTTCTTGGCGCGCTCAAGGCCGAGGCCCCGTCCGACCAGGCGCTGGTGGTGCTGGCCCAGGGCCAGGTCTTGCGCGACGCCGGCCAGAACGAGGCGGCCTACGCGCTGCTGGCCGCCGGCGCCAAGCGCTTTCCGTCGAACCCGGACCTGCTGTACGATTTTGCGTTGCTGGCCGAAAAAACCGGCCGCCTGGACGTCATGGAAACCACGCTGCGCACGGTCATGGAACAGGCGCCGGACAACCACCACGCCTACAACGCGCTGGGCTACTCGCTGGCCGAGCGCAACGTGCGCCTGCCAGAAGCGCTGGCGCTGATCGGCAAGGCGCTGGCAATGGCACCGGGCGACCCGTTCATCATGGACAGCATGGGCTGGGTGCAGTACCGGCTAGGCAATCTCGACCAGGCGGAACAGCACTTGCGGCGGGCCTATGCGCTGCGCAGCGATGTCGATATTGCCGTGCACCTGGGCGAAGTGTTATGGAAAAAAGGCCAGAAAGACGACGCGCAAAAACTGTGGCGCGAAGCGCGCGCCAAGGATCCCAAGAACGATGCCCTCAAGAGCACGCTGGCGCGATTGCAGCTGAGCCTGTAACGCTGCGGTTAACGCCAAATGGGCGATAATGCTTTTCTTCGCCCTGGCGGGCCGCATTTTCTGGAAATTGCATCAATGAAAAATAATTTGCTACGAGCGGTCGCTACCGCGCTCGCCTGCGCACTGTTGTCGGCTTGCGCCACCACTGGCACCCGCACCGCCCCTGCGCCCGACACGGTCGTTGGCGCCTATCGCGACGCCATCGACCTGACCGGCCGCCTGCTCGTCAACTACGAGCGCGACGGCAAGCCGGACCTACTGTCCGTCAAGTTCGCCTGGGCCCAGACAGCGCGCGAAACGGGCGTCTCGCTGCTGTCGCCAACCGGTCAGACGATGGCGAAAATTTCCGTCACGCCAGACGCGGCCACGCTGACGCAAGGCGGCCAGGTGCCGCGCATCGCGCGTGACATCGACACCCTGGCCGCGCAAACGCTGGGCTTTGCCTTGCCCGTGTCGGGCCTGCGCGACTGGCTGCAAGGCTATGCCACGCTCGCCAACGGCAAGCGCTTTGCCGCTTCGCCCGCCAACAACACCGTCACCACGGCAGATGGCTGGAAGCTGACCTTTGTCAGCTGGCAAGAGGTCAGCGGGCAAGACGCACCCGGCGCCTTGCCCGTGCCACGCCGCATCGACGCCCAGCGCGACGCCACCGCAACGAGCGGCCAGCTGGCGCTGCGCATCTTGGTCGACCCGAAGGGCTGAGCATGGCATTGACGTTCCTGCATCACTGCCCGGCGCCGGCCAAGCTGAATCTGTTCCTGCATGTGAATGGCCGGCGCGCCGACGGCTACCACTTGCTGCAAACCGTGTTCCAGCTGATCGATCACGGCGATGTGCTGCATTTCGACCTGCGCGCCGACGGGCAGGTGCGCCGCACGACCGATGTTCCCGGCGTGCCCGAAGAGCATGACCTCATCGTACGCATCCTGCGCCTGCTGCAGGCCGAGCACTTGCGCCGCCACGGGGTCGCGGCGCCCGGCATCGATGTCGCCATCGACAAAATATTGCCCATGGGCGGCGGCCTGGGCGGCGGCTCGTCGGACGCGGCCACGGCTTTGATGGCGGTCAATCGAATCTGGGGGTCTGGACTGTCGCGCCAGGATATGATCGCTCTGGCCTTGCCGCTGGGGGCCGACATCCCGTTTTTCATCTTTGGTGAAAGCGCATTTGCCGAAGGTGTAGGCGCAGACCTGCAAGCCGTGCACACGCCCGATTGTTGGTACGTCGTCATCGAGCCAGGGGTTGCAGTGCCCACGGCAGCAATTTTTTGCTCTGATCATTTGACAAGGAACACGAAACCCGTCAGAATAGCGGACTTTTCCAGGCACCTGACAAGTCGAGCAGACTTCCAGCAGTTTGGTAAAAATGATTTGCAGCTTGTAGCATCTTTGCTGTTCCCGCCGGTAGCTCAGGCGATCGAATGGCTGGGGTCTTACGGTGATGCCAGGATGACTGGCTCAGGAGCGTGTGTGTTTTGCGCGTTTTCCAGCGAGAGCGAATGCGATGCGGTGCTGGCTGACATGCCTGCCGTCTGGCTCGCCTGGAAAGCACAAGCGCTGGCGCGGCATCCGCTTCACGCTGTGTTGCAAGTTGAGCCGGATGTAGTATAAAATTTGGCTTGGCGTTGAGTTCGACGGTAAAATGCGTTGAATGTGACGACAAGTAGTCAGTTGCGTAGGGGAATCGCCAAGCTGGTTAAGGCACTGGATTTTGATTCCAGCATACCAAGGTTCGACTCCTTGTTCCCCTGCCATTCGTTTAGCCTGATCTGTCGATGCGAAGTCAGCGTCCAGCAGGCGAGCGCGGTGGCCTCGCTCTCGCGGGTCATCCTATAGTACAAGCGGCGTCCAGGAATATCTGGCTGTCGTCATTCAAGAAATCAACGCTTACCTCTTGGGACTCCCATGGCTTACGAAAACCTGATGGTTTTTACCGGAAACGCTAACCCGGCCCTGGCTGAAGGAGTTGCAAAAAACCTCGGCATCCCACTTGGCAAGGCAGTCGTCTCCAAGTTTTCAGATGGCGAAGTGATGGTCGAAATCAACGAAAATGTCCGCGGTAAAGACGTCTTCGTGCTGCAATCGACTTGTGCCCCCACCAACGATAGCCTGATGGAAATCATCCTGATGGTCGACGCGCTCAAGCGCGCCTCGGCCGGGCGCATCACCGCCGCGATTCCTTACTTCGGTTATGCCCGCCAGGATCGCCGTCCCCGTTCCGCCCGCGTGGCCATTTCCGCCAAGGTCGTCGCCAACATGCTTGAAAAAGCCGGCGTCGAGCGCGTTTTGATCATGGACTTGCACGCAGACCAGATCCAGGGCTTCTTCGATATTCCGGTAGATAACATCTACGCTTCCCCCATCTTGCTGGGCGACCTGCAAAAGCGCAACTACGACGACCTGCTGGTCGTGTCGCCCGACGTTGGCGGCGTAGTGCGCGCCCGTGCGCTGGCCAAGCGCCTCGGCTGCGACCTGGCCATCATCGACAAGCGCCGCCCAAAGGCGAACGTGTCGGAAGTGATGAACATCATTGGTGAAGTTGAAGGGCGCAACTGCGTGATCATGGATGACATGGTCGACACCGCCGGCACGCTGACCAAGGCGGCCGAAGTGCTCAAGGAGCGCGGCGCCAAGAAGGTTGTTGCTTACTGTACCCACCCAGTATTGTCGGGCCCGGCGATTGACCGCATTGCCGCCTCGCCACTGGACGAACTGGTGGTGTGCGATACCATTCCGCTGTCCGCGGCAGCTTTGGCTTGCAGCAAGATCCGCCAGCTGACGTGCGCACCTTTGCTGGCCGAGACGTTCAAGCGGATCAGCAAGGGCGACTCGGTGATGTCGCTGTTTATTGATTAAGAATTAGCGGTAAGCCGTCCGTCATCGTCGAAATTCGTAGGGTGGAAAAGCTCCGGGCTCTGAGTTCCCCTCGCATTCCGACATGAGTCATCGACGGCTCATGGCGGAATGCGCTGGCGCTTTTCCGCCCTACTGGTATCTCAAGTCAGATTTTTCCGGTCGTTGTTGTTGACGGCCGTTTTCGAAAACCCCTGGTCGCGGGGGTTTTCACACCGTGGGGCAATCTAGCCCTGCAATTTTTGGAGCAACACATGAAAGTTATCGCATTCAATCGCACTTTGCAGGGGTCCGGAGCGAGCCGCCGCCTGCGCATTTCTGGCCAAACCCCAGGCATCATCTACGGTGGCGAGCAAGCCCCCGTCATGATCGCACTGGACGGCAACGCCCTGTACCACGCGCTTAAAAAAGAAGCGTTCCACGGTTCCGTACTGGACCTGGAAATCGACGGCACGACCCAGCCAGTGCTGCTGCGCGACTTCCAGATGCACGCATTTAAGCAACTGGTCCTGCACGCTGACTTCCAGCGCGTTGACGCAAAGAGCAAGCTGCACAAGAAGATCTCGCTGCACTTCACGAACGCCGACGTTTCGCCAGCAGTCAAACTGCACGGCGCAACCATCTCGCACGTGATGGAGTCGCTCGACGTTTCCTGCCTGGCTACCGACCTGCCTGAGTTCATCGAAGTTGACCTGTCGACCATCGACGTTGGCCACTCGATCCACGTGAACGACCTGTCGCTGCCAAAAGGCGTAACCGCAATCACCCACGGCAAGAACCCGACCGTCGCTACCGCGTCGGTTCCGGCTGGCCACGTGTCCGCTGAAGCCACCGCTGCCGCCGCAGAAGCGCCAGCCGCCGCTCCTGCTGCCAAGCCTGCCGGCAAGAAGAAGTAATTATCTTTTTCCGCAGCAATGCGGAAAATGGATGGAAAACCCGCCTGGCTTGCGCCGCGCGGGTTTTTTAACGTCTGCTATCCTTGCGACACCTCACTACAACGACAAGAACATGCCAATTCGCCTGATCGTCGGCCTGGGCAACCCCGGCGCCGAATATGAACTGACCCGCCACAACGCCGGCTTCTGGCTGGTGAACAACCTGGCCAACAGCTTGCCGGGTTGCCGCTTGCAACGCGAGTCGCGCTTTAACGCCCTGGTCGCCAAAAGCGTGATCAAGGGCCAGGAAGTGTGGCTGCTCGAACCGCAAACCTTCATGAACCGCTCCGGACAGTCGGTGGGCGGCCTGGCGCGCTTTTTCAAGATCAACGCCGACGAAGTGCTGGTCGTGCACGACGAGCTCGACCTTGCGCCCGGCATCGTCAAGATGAAGAAGGGCGGCTCGTCCGGTGGGCACAATGGCCTGAAAGATATTACCGCCGCGCTCGGCACACAGGATTACTGGCGCATGCGCATCGGCATCGGCCATCCGCGCACGCTGGGCTCGCAGCAGCCAGTGGCCGACTATGTGCTGCACCGTCCGCGCAAGGAAGAGCAAGTGCTGATCGAGGAATCGATCGAAAAATGCCTGCGCGTGCTGCCCTTGGCGGTCGAAGGAAAATTCGACACCGCAACCATGCAGTTGCATACTGCCTAGGGCCTAGTCGCCGATGATGACCTGGCTTTTCAGGTCGGCGATCATGCTATTGAGCAGCGGCTGCATGCGCTGGTACTCGGCCGCCGTGCACACCATGCCGTCATGGCGGAAAGTGGCGCGGCGCTGCGCGACGACCACGTTGCCGCGCAGCGTGTAGCGCGCACTGTAGTCGAGATTGGCGTCGTGCAGCGCCACCGGCCTGGGCATGGCGATGATCCGTATGCCGTCAGGAAAGGTAAAGCCCGTTTCCTCTTCCGTGTCAAAGGCGGGGCACACAAAGTCTTGCGTACGCGCGCGCTCCTGGCCAAAAGCAACTACCGTCTCGCCCAGCCCGCCCCAAAAATTGAAACTGGTCGGCAGCCCCACCGGCCCCGGCAGGCTGGCGAAATTGTCGCTGTTGCCGCTCAGGCGCATGCTGTATTCGTCGCCGCTGTCGTCGAGCTTGCCAGCATCAAACACCCCTTCGCCTCGTTGCCCCAGTCCCTGCAGCATCTGTTCGACCAACAGCTGGCGGTCAGCTTCCTTGGTGTCGCGCACCGCCTGCCGGTACGGTTCGGCCACCGCGCCCTCGTTGATTTTCGCCATGCTAAAACTGCTGCGCCCATCCTTGTCGATGGCGAACCAGGTGAAGCTGCGGTTGCGCTCCGGCTGGCGCGACGGCGTGCGTGTCAGCGTTCCCGTCTTGGCCAGCAGCACCGGTTTATCCATGACGCCCATCGGCAAGTAGCCCGCGGCAATTGATTCGGCCGTCGAATCCAGGAACAGATCGAGCGCCGGCACGTAGGTGATCACGTGGTTGAAAATACCCAGCGTGGGCGTGGCCGGCAGGCGGTAGGCATTGCCGCTGTTGACCAGCGCGGCGCTGCTCTCGATGCCGGCCGCGCGCAGCAGCGACTCGAGCAAAATGGCATGGTCCTTGCAGTCGCCGTAGCGCTTGGCCAGCACCATGGCGGCAGCATGCGGCACCACGCCGCCCGGTCCCACATACACGCCCACATAGCGGATATGCTTGCGCACCCAGTCCGACAGCGCCAGCGCGCGCGCACGCGGGTCGGGCAAGTGTGCCACCAGCTGCGCCGCCAGCGCGGCGATGGCTGGCGTGACGCGCGCCTGGCCGGCCGAGCGCGCGTCGTAGGCCCGCGCAAAGGCACCATAGCCCGGAAACGTCGATACCGCCAGCCGCTTGCCGTAGTCGAGATAGCTGACCGAGCCGTCTTCGATACGCGGGTTGGGCCCGTCGATGTAATGCCACTGGTAGCGCTTGCGTCCTGGCGCGCTGGCGAGCTGGACGGGTGCGAAGCCGACCGCGTCGGCATACAGCGGCATCGACGCCGGCATATCGTAGATGAGTTGGAAGTGCGGATTGGCAAAGGAGCGCGAAAACGACAGGTCTTCAAAGTGGCCGGGAAACAGCGGCGTGTGGCGGCGCACGACGTAGTGCACCACCAGCTGGTCGCCTGCTTCAATGCCGGGGAACACGATGATTTTCAGGCGCGTGTCCTGGAACATGGGCGCGTCGCTGGACACCGCCTCCTGCTGGTCCTTGATCTGCGCGGATGCTACCGGCACGCGCCGCCCGTCGCGCTTGCGGATATGGGCGTCGATCGTTTCCACCACGTCGAGCGCGCGGTTGTAGCTGATGTAATACTGGCTGTGTTCCTGCACCGCGCGCGCCTGTACGATGGTCTTGGCATGATCCACCGTCATGCGGTAGCCGCCGTTGGTGGCCACCGTGTACTGCTGGACGTAGCTGTCGATCACGAGCGAGGGATCGGTGTCGTCCGCCGCCCCGGCACGCAAGGAGTAGAGCAGGCAGCACAGGACCGCAAGTAGGCGCAGTGGCATGAAAATCTCCGGCAAGGCGCGAAGCAAACGTGCATGGTACGCAGGCCCTTGAGGCCTGCCCATGCGCGCACGCAAGCGCGCGATGCCGGGTGCTGTTTTTTTTCGTGAATGCGTGGTTTGCTTTTGCCCCGCTTCTATTACCCCGCTGCTGTTACCCCGCCGCTGTTACCCCATCAGCGTTTGTCCGGATCAGCCAGGGCGTCGCGCTCTCTGCAACTTAATGACGCATATTTTCCTTTCGGAAAACTTGCTTTGATGCCGAAGGTTGACAATTCCGCTTGAGGATGTTCCAGTGCGATGAAGGCGCAGCCATTTTTGTCGGCAAACTTTTCCAGATTGTCGCTGCTGCCGGACAGGCGAACCGTCACGCCGACGCCTGGGCTCACGCAGCAGCCAATAAAACGGGTCATGTATTCTTCCTCCACGATGACGAGCGTGTGCCCCATCAGCGTTGCCGGCTTTTTGAACACACGGTAGTCCGTGTAGTCGGCCCGTTGCGCCGGCTTCAAGTCCAGGTAGCCCGCCTTGATGTAGGCCTGCAGCGCTTGGCCCGAGTCGCCGAGGCGGTCACGGGTACTCGGATTGAGACTGAGCGCCTTGATCAGGCCCGCTTCCAGATCGGGCTGCTCAGGGGGAGCGGAAGAAACTTTCGAACATGCGGTCAACAGGACGAGCAAAATAACGATCAGCTTTTTCATTGATTTCCCGCGGTTAGCTGTGGATGGAACGCCGACTGGACGATTGCGGGCTCAGCCGGGATAATCCGGCAATGCATGCACTTTCCTTTCACGCCGGCCCGCGCGCGCTGGCCCACTTGCAGGCCCACGGCCTGCGGGCCGCCGACGTCGCCATTGTACCGGCCGCCGCAGGCGGGCCCAAGGGGCTCATTTTCCAGGCCCTCGACCAATACCTGTTCGGCACCTGGCTGGCGGCGGCGCCCCGCGAGCGCGCGCTGATCGGCTCGTCCATCGGCGCCTGGCGCATGGCCGCCGCCTGCCATGCCGACCCGGTCGCCGCCTTTGCGCGGCTGGGGGATGTGTATTGCGGCCAGCGCTACCACAGCTTGACGCCGTCGCCGCAGGAAATCGACGACGTCTGCCGGCAATTGCTGAGTAGCTTCGTCGGCGGTTATGAAGAAGAGGTCGTCAACCATCCGCAGCATCGCCTGCATCTGCTGACCGTGCGCGGCTTGCGCGCCTTGGCCGCGCCCGCGCATCGGCGCGCCGAAGTTGCCGGCTTCGTCACGGCAACGCTGCTCAACGCCGCTTCGCGCAAGCGCCTGGCGCACATGCTCGAGCGCGTCGTGCTCAGCAGCGGGCCGGGCGCTCCGGCTTGGCTGGCGCCGCGCTTCGACAACTTCACCACCCATTTCGCGCAACTTAGCGAAGGCAACCTGGGCGCCGCATTGCTCGCGTCGGGCACCTTGCCGCTCGTAATGAAACCGGTGCGCGGCCTTGCCGGCGCCCCGCCGGGCACGTATTGGGATGGCGGCATCATCGACTACAATCTGGCGCTGCCATATTCGCGCCTGGGACCGGGCGAGCTGGTGCTGTATCCCCATTTCAGCGAGCACATCGTTCCGGGCTGGCTGGACAAGGCCATGGCGTGGCGGCGTACCGCGCGCGGCGCCAACCGCGGCTGGCTCGACAATGTACTGATCGTGGCGCCCACCAGGCAATTCCTGCGCTCGCTGCCGCGCGGCAAACTGCCCGACCGCCAGGATTTCAAGCATTACGGACTCGATCACGACCTGCGCCACGCCAACTGGCAACAGGCGATCATCCAGGGCCAAGCCCTGCGCGACGACTTCGCCGCCTTTGCCGTGAAAAACGACATGTCGCGCGTAAAACCCCTGTGACGGTCAAGGGCATTTCGGGGGGGGGGGGGGGGGGGGGGGCCGGGGGGGGGGGGGGGGGGCGGGGCGGGCCCCGACGGCGCCTTTTGCGGTACCGGTGCCGGCTTGGGGGCGACGACCGGCTCCACGGTCTGACAGCCGGACAAAATA